>JAISRF010000248.1 GCA_031273775.1 Oscillospiraceae bacterium | reverse complement strand
CAAGTTTAAGGATAAGTAATCAGTGAAATCCATGCAATACTATGAATGCGGAATTTTAGACGGCCTACCGCCTTCCATCGTCTGTTAATACATATTCTTTACAACGAATATGTATATTAACAGAAAGGGGTGTGGGTTACGTGCCAAAAAACACCACCGCGATTTTGGAGGAGGAACAGCACGGCGAATCCGCGGAAACAGACCCTGTCAAGGCATATTTGAACGAAATCGGCAAAATCCCGCTCTTGTCGCCCGCGGAGGAAGCTGAACTTGCCTTGCGAATTTCCGAAGGGGATCGCTCGGCGCAAAAACGGCTTGTGGAAAGTAATCTGAGACTGGTCGTGAGCATTGCCAAGCGGTATATCGGCAGGGGGTTGCACTTAATGGATTTGGTGCAGGAAGGCAATTTAGGGCTCATGCGCGCGGCGGGCAAATTTAATCACACACTCGGTTACCGTTTTTCAACCTACGCCACATGGTGGATTCGTCAGAATATCACCCGCGCTTTGGCCGACCATTCCCGGCTTATCCGACTTCCGATCCATATTGTGGAGATTATGGGGAAGATAAACGCCGCGCGCGCTGAATTTGCCGCCCAAAACGGACGTGAGCCAAACACGACGGAGTTGGCCGAAATTTTGGACTTGGAGCCGGAACGGATTGAGATGATACAGGCGTCGGTGATGGAACCCGTTTCCATCAATATGCCTGCCGGCGATGAGGACGACGGCGTTATGTTAGATTTGATTGCCGATGAACACGCTCTCCGACCCATTGATTTTGCCGCTGCTAAACTTTTGAAGGGACAGATAGATGACGCGCTTAAAACACTCACCCCGCGGGAGGAACAGGTGCTCCGGATGCGGTACGGGCTGGACGGAAACAGGCTTTGCACGCTGGAAGAGGTGGGTGAAACCTTCAAAATTACCCGCGAAAGGGCACGGCAAATTGAGGCGCGGGCGCTGCGCAAGCTCTTTCACGCGGGACGGGCGAGGAGGCTGGACGAATATATTTAGAATGGAGAACTTATCTCAATTCTTAATTCCCTAACTTCTCCTCTCTCAATTCTCAATTAAAAAAAGGGGAGCGTTAACGTGCTGTTAAACTTGGAAACCGATTATGCCATCCGGTTGTGCCATATCCTTTCGCTTTTTGACGCGCGGGTGAACGCGGACAGCCTTGCGTCATTTGCCGGGGTATCGCCGCGTTTTGCGCTGAAAATATTACGAAAACTTTCCTCCCGTGGTCTGGTCACCTCTTATAAGGGCGCGAGAGGCGGTTATGAGTTGTCCAAACCGCCGGGTGAGCTTACTTTTTTGGAGGTGTTCGAAGCGGTAAACGGTCCGCTGGCAGTGGGGCGGTGCCGCGGGGAATACGTTTGCGATTGGAAAAAGGGCGGCGCGCCCTGCGCGTTCCGGGGCTTTTTTGACGATGTGGAATCGGCAATCGCCCTAAAATTTTCACAGCGTGATTTCGGACTCCCGGCGGACGTAAGGATTAAGCTGCGGGCGGAACTGGAAACGGACGGGCAAATAATCGCATAGAACCCGCCCTTAATATTGTGTGTGAACGGAGTGTCCAATGATTATTCTTGGCATCGACCCCGGATATGCCATTGTGGGTTATGGGGTGTTAAAGTACATAAACAGCCGTTTTACGGTATTGGATTACGGCGCGGTGACCACCCCGGCGGGAATGCCTTTTCCCGACAGGCTTGTTGAAATATATGACAGCGTGACGGCGTTGACCGGCAAATACCGGCCGGATACCATGGGCATTGAAAAGCTATTTTTCAATACCAATGCCACCACGGCAATTGAGGTCGCCGAGGCTCGCGGCGTGGTATTGCTTGCCGCCCGCAAAAACGGGATTTCGCTTATTGGCGAATATACGCCGCTTCAGGTAAAAATGGCAATTACGGGTTACGGGCAGGCGGAAAAACGCCAAGTTATGGAAATGACCCGACTGATTTTAAATTTGGAGAAAATCCCACGCCCCGACGATGCCGCCGACGCGCTGGCCGTAGGGGTGTGCCATGCGCACTCCGTGCGCGGATTTTAGATGACAGATATCAGAAAAAATTAAGAAGGTAAATATGTTCTATTCACTTACCGGAAAACTCATTCATTCGGACTTAAACACCGCGGTGGTGGAATGCGGCGGCGTGGGTTTTTTGTGCCACGTTTCCGCCAATACCCGCGCCAAACTCCCGCAAATGGGCAGCCCCGTCACGCTGTTCACCCATTTACAGGTGCGCGAGGATGCGCTGGATTTGTTCGGCTTTTTCGAAAAATCCGAGCTGGACGCGTTTAAAATGCTTACCGCTGTCAGCGGGGTGGGGGCTAAGGTCGCGCTCTCCATCCTTTCGGATTTTTCACCGGAACAGTTTGCGCTGTGCATCGCCGCCGGAGATCATAAAACACTGCAAAGGGCGAACGGCGTGGGCGGAAAGCTCGCGCAGCGGCTGGTGCTTGAGCTAAAAGATAAGCTTGGCGTGTCCGGCGCGGGGGAAAACGCTGCGGTACAGGCGGTGGGAATGGTTTCCGCTTCCACAAACGCCGCCATAGCGATGGAAGCGCTGGTCGTTCTGGGTTATTCCGCCAGCGAAGCGGCTCTCGCGCTGGGCAGGCTGGATTCCGCACTGCCGGTTGAAACGCTCATCAAAGAGGCGCTCAAGCAGATGACAACGAACAGGTAACAGATTAGGAGCCACAAATGGATTACGATTTTGAAAACCGGCTGGTCGCCCCGGAAATCCTGCCGGAAGAGGACGCCGCCGAAACCGGCCTGCGTCCCCGGCAACTCACCGAATATATCGGGCAGGAAAAAGCCAAAGATAATTTATCGATATATATTGAGGCGGCGCGGATTCGCAAAGAATCGCTTGACCACGTTTTGCTGTATGGGCCGCCGGGATTAGGCAAAACCACCCTTGCCAACATCATCGCGAACGAAATGGGTGTTAATATCCGCGTAACATCCGGTCCGGCCATTGAAAAGCAGGGGGATTTGGCAGCGCTGCTCACCAATCTTTCTCCCGGCGACGTGTTGTTTATTGATGAAATTCACCGCCTGCAAAAAAGCGTGGAGGAGATTCTGTACCCCGCCATGGAGGATTACGCGCTTGACATCATCATCGGCAAAGGTCCCGCCGCCCGTTCCATCCGCGTGGATTTGCCGCGCTTCACCCTGGTGGGCGCGACCACCCGTTCCGGCCAGTTGACCGCGCCGCTCCGAGACCGGTTCGGCGTTATGCTCCGCCTGGAGCTATACACCCCGCCTGAATTGGCGCGGATTGTGGTGCGTTCCGCCGGGATTTTGCAAATCCCCATTGAGGAAAACGGCGCGCTGGAAATTGCCGGCCGTTCCCGCGGCACTCCGCGAATCGCTAACCGGCTGCTAAAGCGCGTGCGCGACGTGGCGCAGGTGCTGCACAGCGGCGTAATTACCGAGGAGGTCGCCCGAACCGCCCTTCGCCGCTTTGAGATTGACGAGCTTGGCCTTGACGATTTTGATCGGCGTATGCTGTCGGCCATCATCGGCAACTACGGCGGCGGCCCCGTGGGGCTGGACACACTGGCTGCGGCGGTCAATGAGGAAAGCGTCACCATAGAGGATGTATACGAACCCTATTTAATGCAAATCGGGTTTCTCAACCGCACCGGGCGCGGGCGCTGCGCAACCCCGGCGGCCTACCGGCACTTGGGGCTTACCCCGCCGGCCACGCAATTACTCACCGAACAAAATCAAACCTCATTTATCTGACCTCTAAATTTTTGTTCCTATTATCCAATAAATAAGTGTATTAAACGTGATTCAATGTGCTAATGTAACCAAATGGTTCGGGGATAAAACCGCACTTGAAAACCTTTCCTGCTGTGTGCCCGAGGGGTGCGTTTACGGTATGGTGGGTGCGAACGGCGCAGGAAAAAGTACGCTTTTGCGCCTGATTACCGGGGTGTACCGTCCCAACTCCGGCGCGAGCCTGAAAGCCATGGCGAGGTTTTACGGCGATATTTTCCCGAACTTTTCCGATGTTCCAAAGCGATGTGGGCGACCTGAAAACCGCCATCTTCAAAGTGCAGATTGGCTTTGGCGATGAATTCGCGGAAAAACTGTTCACAGGGCTGGATATTGTGCAATTCACACGGCAGGGCACGGCGCGCCATCCCCGGTGTTGCAGCACATTTGTCGGGTGGTGGTGGCACTGCCTTTTGTGGCCTATTTCCCGGTAGCCTTTTTGTCCGGGCTGTATTTCAGTCTGCCCGCTGTAGCCGGTGTGACAACGGGCAAATAATCTAAAAACTTGCAATAATTTGACAAACACTCTAATATAGCATATAATAAACTACACTTATTGCAAAACCGGAGGTTTTCATATTGTCAAGGCTTTTCGGCACGGACGGCGCGCGCGGTATCGCGAATACAGAACTCACCTGCGAACTGGCCATGCAGATCGGCAGGGCGGCGGCGGTCATATTAACCGAGCGTACCCAGCGCCGTTCGCGAATTCTCATCGGTAAGGACACCCGCGCGTCCTCAGACATGTTGGAGGCCGCGCTGATTGCCGGCATTGCCTCTGTGGGCGCGGACTCTCACCTGGCAGGCGTTATTCCCACCCCGGCGGTTTCCTACTTAATCGGCAAATACGGCTTTGACGCCGGGATTATGATTTCCGCTTCCCACAACCCCTGCGAATGGAACGGAATTAAGCTCTTTGACCGCGACGGTTTCAAATTGCCGGACACTCTGGAGGACGAAATTGAAGCCCTGGTCAAAAACGGAATTGAGGGGGTGCCACAGCCAATCGGCGCGGACTTGGGTCGCGTAATTCACGAGGACACCGCCACGGTTGATTACACCGAACATATTCGCCTGTGCATTGACGAACCGCTGGACGACCTGCGGATTGCGCTGGATTGTGCCAACGGTTCCGCCGCCAAAACCGCCCACAGTCTTTTTTCTTCCATGGGCGCGGAGTGCTTTATGCTTTCCGCCCGTCCGGACGGCGCGAATATCAATGACCGGTGCGGTTCCACCCACATGGAAAATTTGGTAGAGTTTGTAAAAGAACATAAGCTTTACGGTGGGCTGGCTTTCGATGGGGATGCTGACCGGTGCCTTGCCGTGGATGAAAACGGAGATATTTTGGACGGCGATAAAATTATTGCCGTTTGCGCGATGGATTTGAAGCGGCGTGGAAAATTGAACGGTAGTGCCGCTGTGGTCACCGTTATGAGCAATTTAGGCTTTTTCAAATTTGCGTCCGAAAACGGTATTTCCACCGCCGCCACCAAGGTCGGCGACCGCTACGTGCTGGAGGAAATGCTTCAAAAGGGGTACACCGTAGGCGGAGAGCAGTCGGGGCACGTTATATTTTTAGATTACGCCAAAACCGGCGACGGACAGCTGACGGGTGCCATGTTGCTGGCTGCCGCCAAGCGCGCCGGCCGGCCGCTTTCTGAACTCGGCAGGGTGATGGAAACTTACCCTCAGACGCTGGTCAATATAAAGGTCAGCGATGAAATTCGGGTCGGCTGGGAATCCGATGAAGCGATTGCCGCGGCCATAGCAAGCGCCAAAAGTCAGCTTGGCGAAGAGGGGCGTGTGCTGGTTCGCGCATCCGGTACCGAGCCGTTAATCCGGATTATGATTGAGGGCAAAGAGTTACCGCAGATAGAAACCCTGGCTCAGCAAATCGCAAAAGAATTTCGCAGAAAATGCTGATTGGCAGAATCAAGGTGATTGCAGTGGCTTTGGGCAAAAGAGCCTTAAAATCACAGTATTAGCGCGAAGCATTGTACTTACTGACGCAAAAACGCCATTGACTTGATTGAAAAATGTTAAAATTGATTCATGCGGTTGAAATTCAAAAAATGAAAAAGGTTTGAATTCAATGTCAAACAGTAGAAAAACGGCGTTGTGTGGGGTGCTTTCAGCGTTTGCGGCGGCGCTTCTTTTAACCTCCCGTGCCGGCCTGACGGTGTACACGTCACCTGCGTTGGCGGGTCTCGTGATAGGCGTTGTTGCGCTGGAAATCGGAGGAAAGTGGGCGTTTTTGTGCTATTTTTCCGTATCGCTCCTGTCATTTTTTTTTGCCGGGGTAGAGGGCGCGGTTATGTTTATTGCGTTCTTTGGTTATTACCCGATTGTGACGTTGCTTTTGGAACGGAACCGAGGGAGGATTTTTTCTCGAAAATGGTTTCGTTGGTCGGTAAAAGTTCTGCTGTTTAACACGGCGGTGATTGCCGCATACGCGTTTTTGAGCTTTGTCTTCGGCATTAAGCCGGAGGATTACGGAAAACTGGGACAGTATACCGCGCCGATTCTTTTTGCAGTTGGAAACGTGATATTTTTGCTGTACGATTTTGCCGCCCGCGGCCTTGCGCCGGTGTATTTAAAGCGGATTTCACCCGCGGTGAGAAGACTGTTCAGGTAATGCGCGGAATGCTTGAATTCATGTAATCATTTTCTGATTGTGTGCTGTAGGCAACCGAGCGACATACATTATCTGTTTTGGATGGATGGAAAGTGTCTAAAATCTCTAAAATAAGCTCTATTTTGTTGGCAATTTTGTTAATGTTGGCAATTTTTAGTTTTGGCACAGTAGCCCAGCCGGAAACAAAAACCGTCATTCTTTCGGTTTATGAAACCGTGAATAAAGCCTATTTACTGGCTCCGGTTGATATAAACGTCCCGGAAAGCGCCACCGCCCTGGAAATTCTGGTGGATTATAGCGGGCTTGCGGTGACCCAAACGGCGTCAGGTTACGTCAGCGCCATCGGAGGCTTTACCGAAAAACAATACGGCGGGGCAAGCGGATGGCTGTATTATATCAACGGGAAAAAGCCGGGTGTGGGGTTGGGAGGCTGCACGCCCACAGACGGCGATAAAATCGAATTGCGGTACGAGGGAGTCAGCCGGACACAGTCCTCCGCCGGCGCTTCTTCCATCCAAGGCGCTCCGGCAAGTCAAGCCGGTTCATCGGCTCAAACTTCCGCCGCCTCTTCCCAAAATACGGTTGCGTCCACCGCCGCAAGCGCCCAGTCCGCCACCGCCGCGGCGGTTCCTTCCGCCGGCGAATCGGCAACCGTGGGGGAAGGAAGTGAACCGCAACCCTCAAG
>JAISRF010000247.1 GCA_031273775.1 Oscillospiraceae bacterium | reverse complement strand
ACGAGAAATACCTTGCCGACAAAGCGGAATGGGACCGGCTTTCTACCCTTTACGACAAATTAACCGCCGAAATCGACATTCTCCGTGATAACCGCAAAAAGGTATTGCAGGATATGAAGCTCGGCGTGAAGGGGCTGGAAATCCGTGAGGATAATCAGCTTTACCATAACGGCGCGGTGCGCGGGATCACCGACACGCAAAAATCATGCAACTGGAGTACGGCGGAATCCGTACAAGTGTTTTTCGGGCTGGGGGCGCGTTTCGCGGGCGATCTGAAAGTACTTTGCGTGGACAATGCCGAATCGCTGGATAAAAAAACCACAGAGGCTATCACGGCATGGGCGGAAAGCGCGGGTTTCCTTGTGATACTGCTTCGTGTTGTCGCCGAAATCCCGAAAAATCTTGATGATGGCGTTATCTACGTCAAGGAAGGGGAGATTTTGACCAAATGAAACAGGAACCGAACTATAGTTGCACTTCCCCTGGTATGAGCCTTCGGGATTGGTTCGCGGGGCAGGCCCTCAAGGCTATATTGCCGCCCGCACCCGACCCTGAATCTCTTGAGCATCTCTCTGATGCGGCTTCCGTTGTCGCAAAGGCGGCTTACATCGTTGCGGACGCAATGATTATCCAGCGGGAAGGAGAAAAGCATGAACTTTGTAAAATTTGACGAGTTGACGGTCAATTTGGACCGTGTTGCGGCGTATCGGCTCCGGCAGAACAAAAATGACGGCAGTTTCCGTAACAAGGAAGATTACCCCTATGTCGCGGAGCTTTACGGTGGCGGCGAAAAGCCTTTTACCATACACCTTACGGAAAAAATGATGGCTGAATTCAAGCAGCTTATCTCCGCAAAAGATTTGACCGGAGGACGGGGAGGTTATCATGGCGCGTAAGAAGCCTATTGCTTATGAGGTAGATGAAAAGGGCTGTTGGATTTGTACAAGCCACACTGCCGATACTTGCGGCTACCCGAAAATCTTTAATAGCGGTAAGAGAATCCATGTCTCTCGCTATATATACGAACAAAAGAACGGTTCTATTCCCGCAAACATGGTTGTGCGTCACAAATGTGACAATCGGATGTGTATCAATCCCGACCACCTTGAAATAGGCAGCCAATACGAGAATGTTCACGACATGATTACTCGCGGAAGGCAAAGATTTTCACAGGTTGGCGAGAGAAATCCAAAAGCGAAGTTGTCTGAAAACGATGTTGCGAAAATACAAAAACTGCTTGCAAGTGGCGAGCGGCAAGTGGATATTGCCCGAAAGTATGGCGTTACAAGGTATTGTGTTTATAGTATCGCGCGTTGCCGTATTTGGAAACAGCGTAAGATTGAGGCGCAAAAATGACAACAGCATGGATAGATACCGAAACCACGGGCCTTGATCCACGCGATTCCGGGGCTTTTGAGATCGCCCTATTAATTTACGATGGGGCAAAGCTCCTTGAAGAAAAGCTCTATCACCTAAACCCGCTGAATGACGAAATCCGTTTTAGCGAGGAGGCGTATCAAATAAACGGAGTGAGCGAAGAAACAATCCGCTCATACCCGCCTATGGAAAAGGTCGTACCGGAAATTGTCGAACTGTTGAAAAAACACGTTCCCCAGGAAAAATACGTGTTTGCCGGATACAACTGTAATTTCGACTACGGACACCTCGGCGCGTTGTTTTTCCGTTGCGGTTTCTATATCGGCGACTACTTCAATGAGAAGTTTATCGACGTATTGGAGCGCGTAAGAATGGCAAGGGAGCAGGGTTTTTTGGTTTTGGACAGGCGGTACAACAACAAGCTGGAAACGATCACGAAAGCCCTCGGAATTACGCACGATGACGCGCACACGGCGCTGTCGGACATTAAGGCCACAAGGCAGCTTTACGAAGCACTTTATCTTATATGGAGGAAAAACAAATGAAGACGGACGGATCGGATCAGAACACGAAGGGGCGCGATCTTACGCCCCAGCAGCGGGAAGTAGCCACATTGCGCGGCGAACTGCAAAAGATGACGGCGGAATTCGACAAGGCCCTTGCCGGAAAAATCACGCCGGATCGCATGGTGCGGATTATCCTCACGGCGGTACAGACAACCCCGAAACTCGCCGAGTGTTCGCGGGTGTCCTTTTTCGGCGCGGTTATGCAGTCCTGCCAGCTTGCGCTGGAGCCAAATACGCCGCTTGGACAGGCGTATCTGATACCGCGCTGGAACGGCACAAAGAAGTGTCTGGAGTGCAATTTTCAGTTGGGCTATCAGGGCATCCTTGACCTTGCCTACCGCACGGACAAATACAAGCGGATTGCTGCCGAGGTTGTCTACGAGGGCGACAAATTCGATTACGAATACGGCCTTGATTCCTACCTCCGCCACAAACCGGACGGAAAGTCCGACAAGCCGCTGTATGTTTACGCTCTGTACGAACTGAAAAACGGCGGACGCGAATTCAAGGTTTGGACATGGGAAAAGATCATGCAACACGCCGAGCAGTTTTCGGAATCTTTCGACAAGAGTTTTGCGCCCTGGAAATCGAACCCGGAATCGCAGGAGGGCATGGCGAAAAAAACCGTGCTGATAAACCTGTTGAAGTACGCGCCGAAAAGCGCGGAGATCGCAAGCGCGGTCAACGCCGATGAGCGCATATTGAGCGCACGGCGGGTAGATGATGGCGGTCATTCCTTTGTTTCCATTGACGTAGAGGACATCCCAACTATGCCGGTTGAACCCGAAGTGAAGGATGAAACCACTCCGCCCGCGCAGAATCAGAGTGCGCAACCTGCTGGAAACGGCGCGGCGGCAACACCCGCGCAAGCCCCGACAGCAACGGCGGCAAACGGCGGACAACCCGTAGCGCAGGGCAACGGCAACAGCGGAAACCCGCTCCAGAATGGCGCACCGCCCAACAGCGCAAACGGCAAGGCCGGAAACGGAAAGCGCAATGGTCAGCTTTTCGGCGCTGATGAAGATGCCGACATGCAGGAAGCGTATGAGCGGCACATGGCCGGAGCAATGGGACCGGACTTTGGATAGGAATTGGCAAGGTGAATAAGGTCAGACTGCCGGTACAGGCCGCTTTGTGGAAACATCCGAAAAATAATGAGGATTATGTACTTCTCAAAGCGACCTCCAAAAAGAATGAGTTTTTGCTTTTTCAACTCTTTTCGACTAAAAAAGAATGGGAGTTGCGGAATCAGCGTGAATTCTTTTTGACCGTTACCCTTGAATTGCCCTACCAGCGTCGCACGTTCAAACAAAACGCGGCGGTCTGGAAACTGGTAACAGCGATTTTTGAGAGCATGGAGGGGCGGCTTCCCGATGAGGAGGAAAAATACAATATGTACCTTGACCTTCTGGAAGTCTACGCCGACCGGGTGCCGAACAAAATAAGCGGCGGCACCCGCCCCGTCCATATCTCTGAATCGAACTCTTTGGAGGGAAGTCATTTTATTGACAACCTTCTTAATCACCTTGCCTCGGAGTGCGCCCTGTCATACGGCGTACAGACTACGGTGCAGGAAGTTTTGGAAGAATGGGAGGCGTGGCGCGGCGGCCTTGAAACAGATTATGCCGACTACGCTGACCGTGAACAGACAAAAATGCTCACCGAGGCGGAATGGCGGGAAAAGCACATCTATTCCGAGGCGAGCGGATACGGCGGCCCGATAGAGCGGGCGCATATTGTAAGCCGGGGCGCGGACGCGGCGGATATTGAAATGCCCTGGAACTGGATAGCCCTAACCCCGGAAGAACACGCAGAGCAGCACCGGCGCGGGTGGGATGAATTCTTGCATATTTACCCGCACTTGAGGGGACGGGTAGAGCGGGCAAGGCGGCTGGCCGGGAAACTGGAACTTGAAAGCACAAACCAGCGTAAAGCGGTAGAAAGGCCAGAAAATCTGGCAATACGGGCATTGGAAGAAGAATTGGAATGAAAACATATACCCTGGAACAGATAAACAACATAATGAACGACCGGCGTTATTCAAAAGATCGGTTTGTTCACCTCTTTTCTATCTTTGGATATGCGGGGAAAGAAATTGAAAAATTTTGGGAGATGTATTCAGCTTTTCCCCGTGTTAAAGACAAGGATTATGAAACCGCCGATCTGGTTATTGAGAAAATC
>JAISRF010000153.1 GCA_031273775.1 Oscillospiraceae bacterium | reverse complement strand
GATTTTCTGTCCGGTGTGAAAACCGCGATCAATGAAGAATGCGAAGAAATTTGCGGCGCGGTCAAAAATCTGGCCATTTTGCCTGCACCCTTTTATTCCACGCTGATGGACGGCTGTTTAACGGCGGGTCAGGATATTTCGCAAGGCGCGGTTTACAACAATTTCGGCGTTCACGGCACCGGCTTGTCCACGGCGGCGGATTCACTGGCCGCCCTTCAACAGGCGGTGTTTGAGGCGCATTTGGTTTCCGGCGGCGAAATGCGAGACGCGTTGGAGCGGGATTTTGCCGGGTTTGACCGGCTTTATCATTATGTGCGCTATCAAGCGCCCAAGCTGGGAGACGGCACCGGGGAAGCCCAAACTTTGGCGGCGCGGCTGCTCGGTTGGTTTGCCGAGGGCTTAAAGGGGCGCAAAAACGAACGAGGCGGGATTTTCCGTCCGGGAACCGGCTCTGCGATGTTTTATCTGCGCCACGCGGAGGAACTGGAGGCATCGGCGGACGGACGGCGCAAAAACGAACCATTCGGCACCAATTTTTCGCCGGGGCTGTACGTTCGCTCCAAAGGGCCTTTTTCGGTCGTACGTTCCTTTGCTCAGTTACCCACCGAGCTGGCCATGAACGGCGGCCCCTTAACGATGGAATTTCATTCAACGGTATTTCGCACGCAAGAGGGAATTGAATCGGCGGCGCGTCTGGTTAAGCGATATATGGACATGGGCGGTCATCAATTGCAGCTCAACGCCGTGAACCGGAACCGGTTGCTGGAGGCGCAGAAGAACCCGGACGGTCACCGCGATTTGATTGTGCGGATTTGGGGTTGGAGCGCTTATTTTGTGGAGCTTGACGCGGAGTATCAGGAGCATTTAATCAAGCGGCAGGAGTTTGCGGGATAAGCTGAATCCGGTTCTCACCTGCGACATAAACGGCAACCTTTCATAAACAAACGCAAAAAGCAAATAAAGCCGCTTCTGTTCAGTAAACGGAGCGGCTTTATTTTTGGGATAACCGTTTTGCCGTTGCGAAGGACGTTGCGGTTTCCCTGCATCCTTTGAAAATTTGCTTGATAAATATTGAAGGGCACGCTATAATAACATTAAAGTGTATTTAAGGACGGAGGACGGGCGGATGAATCCTGCAAAACGGCAAACTTTGCCCATAGGGATTGACTGCTTCAGGGAATTGCGGCGGCGCGGTGATTATTACGTTGATAAAACTTTATTTATCAAAGAAATCATTGAAAATAACGACAAAGCCGCCCTTATCACCCGACCGCGCCGGTTCGGCAAAACGCTGAACATGACCATGCTGCGGGATTTTTTTGACATCACCCAGGACAGCCGCGCCATTTTTGAGGGTTTGGCGATTATGGACACGGAATATGCCGGCCAAATCAACAGCAAACCGGTCATATATCTCACCCTGAAGAATTGCCGGGGAAACAGCGCGCAGGATTTGTGCGGAATGTTAGCGGCGGCCATGCGGGACGAATACCAAAAATACGCAGCGTTGTTCAAAGACAGCGATGGCGAATTGGCCAAAAAGGCTATTGAGAATTACGAAAAAATCAAGGCGGAACCCTTACTGAGTGAAATGCGGACGTATATTTCCGACCTTATAAAAGCGGCATACGAATTTTACAAAATTCCGCCAATTTTACTGATTGACGAATACGAACAGCCGATTCTTTCGGCTTACGAATACGGCTTTCGCTAGGAAATTACGGACTTTTTTTCCATTTTCCTCGGCGAAGCGCTCAAGGGCAACGAAAGTCTCGGACAATCGGTCCTGACCGGAATTCAACGGGTTGTGAAGGAAAGTATCTTTTCGCAGCTCAATAATATTCAGGTTTACACTACGCTATCAAAAAATTATGCAGAATACTTCGGGCTGACCGAACCGGAAACCCAAACCCTGTTAAAGGATTATGGATTAGAGCTGAACGCCAATGTGAAAGCGAAATATGACGGGTATATATTTGGCGGAGTTGAAATATATAACCCCTGGTCGGCAATCAGCTATGCGAAAAATGGCGAATTAAATAGTTATTGGGTCAACACTTCCTCCAACAAGCTTGTGCGCGACTCCCTGCGGAGCGCAGGGCAGGATTTTCGCCGGGATTATGAAAGGCTACTGGCCCAAGGCGGCGTTCAAGTGGCGGCAAAGCTTGACACTTCTTTTATCGAACTTGCCTCCACAAATACCCTGTGGGGGCTGCTGGTTAACGCCGGTTATTTAACGGTGCTTCACCATCGACCGGACAGCATTTTGCTTACTGTCGGGATACCCAACGGTGAGGTGCGAAGCGAGTTCATTGATATTGTGGCCGAGGAAAGTCACGTTTCAAACACGGATTTGCTGTTGATGCAAGAATATTTAATCAGCGGGGACATTGAGAATTTCGCGGTTTATTATGAAAGGCTCGTAATGTCGTACACCAGCTATTATGACGGAAAAGAGAATGCTTACCATATGCTGATGCTTGGCATGTGCGTGACGTTAGGGGCAATGTATAAAATTACCAGCAATATTAAAGCCGGATATGGCCGGAGCGATATCCGCATGGAATCGCTGTCAAGCGCGCGCCCGCATATTGTGATCGAATTCAAGCAGGGTGAAAATATCGACGAGCTTAAACGTGAGGCTCTGAACCAGATCCTTGAGCAGAAATATTACAGCGGTCTTGAAGGAAACGTTACCTGCGTCGGCGTTGCGCACAGTAACAAGCGCTGCGCCATTGGCTGGGAAATGCGAAGCATTTGATTTTTGGCGGGTATGGAAAGTGCGGTCTCCGAATCCCAAACAGCGTGGTATTTGCGCGGCAAAGATAAATTCAGCTGTCAACTGCTATTGTTCCACTGTCGTGATCGGGCCGAAATTGTTTGTGGCGTGGCCGCTGCCGTTGTCGCCCGGGTTTGGTTTGGGCGTGATGAATACCGTCAGCCACCACTCGTTGTTTGCCGCCGA
>JAISRF010000144.1 GCA_031273775.1 Oscillospiraceae bacterium | reverse complement strand
AATTACGGCACCAATATCGGCATCATCGGCGCGGGTGTAATCGGCTCGCTGCTTATCCGATTGTTGCAGCGTCACGAATTTAACCTCTTTGTTTTTGACCCCTTCCTGTCCGAACTTCGCGCGGCGGAACTCGGAGTAAAAACAGTGTCGCTGGAGCGGTTGTTTTCGGAATGCAGCGTGGTATCCAATCATTTGGCAAACAACGCGCGGACGCAGGGGATGCTTCGCTACGAGCATTTTTCTCGGTTGCCGGAAGGCGGTGTATTCCTCAATACCGGGCGGGGGGCACAGGTGGTGGAAGCCGATCTGGCGCGCGCGCTGGCGGAGCGGGAGGATCTGACGGCCGTTCTGGACGTCACCTGGCCCGAACCGCCGGAGGCGGGTCACCCCTTTTACACGTTGCCGGGTGTGGTGCTGACTCCCCATATCGCGGGCAGCATGGGTCGCGAAGTGGTGCGCTTGGGACGGTATATGCTGGAGGAATACCGGCGGTACGCGCAGGGAATGCCCTGCCTGTATGAAGTCACGGCGGAGATGCTGGAAACCATGGCGTAAGTTGACCTAATGAATTACGCCGCCGCAAGCAGCAAGGATTTTTGAGGAAAGTTTGGCGCTTTTGCCGGACAATCTATTTTCAGTGTTGTACAAAAATATAATTACGCATTATGAATTCCGGCTTGTACGGGTTAGGGGTTTTTATTATGACAACCGGGTTAGTTTCAGTGACCTTCCGCGGGTTGGGCTGTGACGAAATTATCGCTCTGACCAAATCCGTCGGGCTGGACGGGATTGAATGGGGCGGCGACATTCACGTCCCGGCGGGTCAGGTTGCTTTGGCGCGCGAGGTGGGCGGCAAAACTCGCGCCGCCGGGCTTAAAACGTTGGCTTACGGGTCATATTACCGGACGGGCACCCAAAACGAAACCGGGTTTGGAGTTGTTTTGGAAACGGCTTTGGCGCTTCAAGCGCCCATCATCCGCGTTTGGGCGTACAACAAAGGCTCAAATGAGACCGGACCGGAAGAATATGAAACCGTTGTGAAGGATATTCGCGTAATTTGCCGAACGGCCAAAGAACAGGGCGTGCGTGTGGCGATGGAATGCCACAACAACACACTGACCGACGACTTTACCTCCGCGCAAAGATTGATGGACGCCGTCGGCAGTGACAATCTGTTTATGTATTGGCAGCCCAATCAGCTCCGCGATTTTGATTACAACCTTCGCAGTATTGAAGCGCTGCTGCCCCGCGTTACAAATGTACATGTGTTTGAATGGGACGGCAATGGCGGTCATCACCCGCTGGAACGCGGTCGTCAGCGGTGGGAAAAGTATATTTCGGTGCTTGAAAGCGGCGGGGAAAAACACAGTTATTTGCTGGAATTCATGCCCGACGGCAGGGCGGAATCCCTGAAAACAGAAGCGGGCGCGCTGTCCGCGCTTTGTGGGCGTTAACAGCCCGCAGGTAATCACGGGTCAATGAAAAACACCAATCCCACACCAAGCTTACCATGCGGATCGCCGGAAAATCAATGGTGAGATGCCCGCGTGATAAAACGGTTGCAAATCGGTAGGTGTTCTGTTATAATCCGGATGGATTTCACAAGATAGGGAGTGGCGGTATGGTGAAATTTACTTCATTCATCGCGGCGGGAACGGCGTATACCACAAGGGAGCGGGGGGTTCCCGCGCCATATTTGCGGCGGGTGTTTCAACTGAAAAAGCTGCCGAAAACCGCAGCGCTTTCCGTGTGCGTTTCCGGGTTTTACGAGCTTTTTATCAATGGGCAAAACATCACCCGGGGCAGACTTTCTCCCTTTGTCAGCAACCCGGACGATTTGCTGTATTGGGATGAATATCAGATAAAGCCTTACCTTCGAGACGGGGAAAACGTGGTGGGGCTTCTGCTGGGAAACGGATTTGCCAACAACCCCGGCGGCCGGGTCTGGGATTTTGATAAGGCGAAATTCCGTGCCGCGCCCTGCGCATCGGTTCGGCTGGAGTTGGACGGCACCGCGGCGGAAGCGGAAGAAGAGAGCTTTTTAACCGCGCCCTCCCCGATTATTTATGACGATTACCGGGCAGGGGAAACTTACGACGCTCGCCTGGAAATCCCCGGTTGGGCGGAGCCCGGATTTGACGCCGACGGGTGGAAGCCCGCCGTTCCGGTTTCGCCGCCGCGGGGCTGTACGGTTGAAAACGCCGTGCCTCCGGTTTTGGTGACGGAGGAACGCGCTCCGATTTCGGTAAAGCCGCTCAAAGACGGCTATCTATATGATTTTGGGGTTAATCTGGCGGGAGTGTGCCGTTTGCGCGTTTCCGGAATGCCGGGGCAGAAGCTCACCCTGCATTATGGGGAACGCTTGCTTTCAGACGGCTCGCTTAACCTTCGAAACCTTTGCTGTGACGCCGAAGATGAAGGCTATATTCAAAAGGATATTTATATCTGTAAGGGAGGCGAGGAGGAATGGACCCCTACCTTCACCTATCACGGGTTTCAATACGTTTGGGTGCGCGGCTTGACCGAAGCGCAGGCGACGCCGGACGCGCTGACCTATCTGGTGATGAACACCGCTCTTTCGGAACGGGGCGGGTTTATCTGCTCCGATGAAACCGCGAACCTTTTGCAAACGCTCACCAGACGGTCGACCCTCGCGAATTTTCATCACATTCCCACCGATTGCCCACAGCGGGAGAAAAACGGCTGGACGGCGGACGCCGCATTGTCCGCGGAGCACACACTGCTCAATCTTTCGCCGGAAGCGAACTACCGTCAGTGGCTGCAAGGCATTCGCAAGGCGCAGGCGGAGGACGGGCAGTTGCCGGGCATTGTTCCCACCGCCGGCTGGGGTTTTCAATGGGGGAACGGTCCGGCTTGGGACTGTGTGCTGGTTCTGCTGCCTTATTTCACGTATCTTTACCGCGGCGGCCTCGAAATTTTAAAAGAAAACGCCCACGCGATTTTGCGGTATCTGGAATATTTAACTACGCGTGTCGGGGAGGACGGGTTGCTGGCCATCGGGCTGGGAGATTGGTGCCCGCCGGGCATGGGATGTGACCAGTATAAAGCGCCGCTTTGCCTGACAGACACCATGATTGCGATGGATGTTTGTGAAAAATCGGCATATATTTTTGACCAGCTGAACCACCCGTTTCACAAGGCGTTTGCGGAGGGCTTGTACACACAGCTCAAAACGGCGGCGCGGGCACGGCTGGCGGATTTGAATACCATGACGGCGCTGGGAAACTGCCAGACCTCACAAGCAATGGCAATTTTTTACAATCTGTTTGAACCGGCGGAAAAGCCGGAAGCGTGCCGCCGGTTGCTAGAAATCATTGAGCGTGACGGCGGATTCATGGACACAGGCGTTTTGGGCGCGCGGGTGATTTTTCACGTTTTGGCTCGGTTCGGACATGCCGCCCTGGCCTTTGACATGATCACCCGCCCTGAGTTTCCGTCATATGGCTGGTGGATTGAACAAGGGGCGACCAGTCTGTGGGAGGATTTTCAGGAGTATGAGCATAACGCCTCCATGAACCATCATTTTTGGGGTGATATCAGCCATTGGTTTATTCGCTGGCTGGCGGGAATCCATTACAATCCGCGGGGGCGGGGCGGTGAACTCGACATACGTCCGCAGTTTATCCCACAGCTTACACACGCCCGGGGTTTTTACGCCGCGCCCGAGGGAAAAATCGCGGTCGGCTGGGCGCGGGAGGACAACGGAATCCGGTTGGAAATTGAAATGCCCCAAACACTTTCCGGGCGGATTATCCTGCCGGCCGGCGTTGTTTTTGAAAACAAATTTTCGACCGGCCTGGCGCGGACAGGCGTTTTTAGTTTGAAACATACGTAATACAACCGTTTGACCGGCGGCGAGCTTGCAAAGGCTGATTTTCAACCGGACGCGCCGGAAGGCGTCAGCGAAACGGAGCATCGCGCGTTGCTACGCGTAATCCGCGAGACGGTTCA
>JAISRF010000094.1 GCA_031273775.1 Oscillospiraceae bacterium | reverse complement strand
ACGAACGGCGAGGTCTTGTGCGCTCCTGTGAGCAACGGACTGAAGAAGAGTATATAGGACAAAATCGCCATTACCTTGTTCGCTTCCGCGTCGCTCCCCGGAGCTTGCCCCGGCTGTTGATACTGTTGCTGTACTGGTTGTTGATACTGTTGCTGTACTGGTTGTTGATACTGTTGCTGTACTGGTTGTTGATATTGTTGCTGTTGAACCTGCTGTTGGGGTTGTGCCGGAGTCGCCGCTACTTCTTTACCGCATGAGGGGCAGAATTTAATTCCGTCCTGTACCTGTGTTCCGCAATTTCCGCAAAATGTCATGACAAGTGTCCTCCTAAAAATTTGATTTGTTGTTTACCTTTTACTGTGTAGGCATACTCGGTAGTTGGTCGCCTATGCCCTTGAATTGGTCGAAAAGATCTTGCCAGCCATTAAACTGCTCGCCGTAGGTTTCCCGCCGTGAGGGGCGAGCCGCACTCTCGGCAGAATTTGATGCCGGCGTCGTTCTTGTGTCCGCAACTCACACAGCGGCCTTTTTCATCCTCCGCTTTTTTAGCGGCTTCAGCTTGCTCCTGTGCCGCACTTGCTTCATCCAACGTCGCCTGTGCCGCCGCCAGATTCTGCCGGATGAGCTTCAGCTTGCCGTCCTGCGGCCATGCGGACGGGTTCTGACTGTACGCTTGCCGCCCGATTTCCAGCAGAATGTCGCTTTCCTGCTGTTTGAGGTCGGACACCTCGCTTTGGGCGTTCAGCAACTTGCCCTCCGGGGTGTCCTTCGGCACGACGCTCTTGGCGATACCGCCCAAGATACCGCCAAGCCCGCCGAGGTTGCCCAATCCTCCGAATAAATCATTTGCCATAGTCTAAATCCTCCCTATTTCTTAATTCTTAATTCTGCATTTTGCATTCTATTGTCCGGGCGGTGATTTGTCGCGTTCTTGCGCGTTTTCTTCCGGCTTTCGCAGTTCTGCTTCAATCTCTTTGTCAATCCGCGCGTCCACATAGGCGTCGATTTTCTCGGTACGCACAACCCCGGTTCCCGGTATTTTCAAACGGTTGTACATACGGAGCATGGCTTTGACGTTTGGAACGCCCAGCTTGCGGCATACGCGCCAAATAATTTCCCGCGTTCTGCGCTTGTCTAAAAGCAGGGTTTCGGTAATCCACCGTTCGCTGTACTGCTCCCGCAGCCATTTGTAAACCTGTGCCTCATCGCCGGAAAGCCGCTCCACACGTTTCTTCAAAATGCCTTTATTTTCCGAGTGCGAAATCGGCTCGTAGGGAATGTTCTCCATGCCGCGCGGCGATCCGAGTCTAAACAATGCGCATTCCTCCTTTCCAACGTTTTTTCTCCCGTCTGATAATATTTTACCTTGGAAAACCCCGTTTGCCTACCTGTACTTTTGGGTAGGTTTGGCCTTTTTGACCCCATTTTCGAAGAAAAATCGCACAAAATCGCCCTCCGATAGATTTCGGAGGGCGTTTTTGGAAATTGTTTACTGTCTATTCGCTGTCGGGCAATTCGTCCACTTCGGGAACGCCGAACAGAGAAAATAATTCAGAAATGCTGTTAATTTCTACCTTCTTATACAAATTAGAGACGTGCATTTTTACCGTGCTTTCAGAAATATGCAATTCTGCGGAAATCCACCGCCGGGTTTTGGCGGCAAGCAAGAAGGTCGCAATCTCTTTTTCGCGTGGGGTTAAGTTGTATTTTGCGAAACGGTCGGTCTCCTCCACCTTTTCCCGAATCAGGGTCATATCGTTTTTGTGCAGCTCCCAGAGCCACGCGGCGGAAAAGAGATATTTGAAGATAGAGGGAGAAACCATTAAAAACGCAAAGGTAATCACCAAAACATAACCCAAGGAAAAGAGGGCGATATGCTGCGGAAAGAGCATTCCCGCCACCTCGGAGGAAAGCGTGGTGAGTGGCGAGATGATAACGAAAATAAGCGTACATTGCTTTAAGAGCTTTAAGCTGGCAAAGCGGCGCTGGGCACAAGCGAGTATATAGATTACAGCCATCCAGCCGATTTCATAGACGCCCAAAAACAGATGAAGCGGAATATCCACGAGAGAACCGCCCCCGAGGTTTGCAAGCGCCGCCGCGGCAATGGCAATGACGAGAAACAGATTCCATGTGTGCCAAATGGTTTTTTTGAGTAGCAGCAGAATGAATACAAACAAAGCAATCGCAAGCAGCTTGCCCACGCCGTCCAAAAGATCCGAATAGGCGAAGCTATTGTTATCCATGAAGCCCGTATAGCCTTCCAAGGCAAAAAATACGGTAAAAATAACGAACGCCCAGTACAGCCCTTTTTTGTCCGCCGAAGTGACTTGCTCCTTGACTTCCAAATCGGATTCCCGAAACCGCAAAAGGCAAAACACCAGCCCTGCCAAAGCTAAACCTGGGTATATATACATAAACAGAATATTGTCACCAAACGAGCCGTCCGGCAATATCGCGTCCAAAAAGTTGAGTATCATGCGTCCCCCGAGAGCCAAAACAACACCGAGCAGCCGCTCGGAATTGTTGGAGGCAAATGCGAAGCCGCACCGCGCGGAGGTGACGCACCCTCCCAGGCCGGCCATCGTCAGCACCGCGCAAAGGAGCTTTGGAATACCGCCGGGGATAAACATAAACGCCAAAAAGCCAAGCACAGTCGTGGCGATGGATATATAAATCAAATGCTTGAATCTTTTCGACCACAACAACATGATAATCAGCGACATAAGGATATGCCCGATGTACATCAGCATGGACGGGCTAAGGCCGAACAGCTTGGTGTCCACGCTTAAAAAGGTAGTATGAAACGCGTAAAATATAAGTTCAAACGAATAAGCCAGCACATAAACGAGCTTGGCGGGCCGGATGTTTTTTAGGCTCAACCCCTCGCTTTTGCCCCACATTCCCGCAAAGGATGTGCCTATGCTATGTATAAATCCACTCATGACTTGTCCTCCGTAAATTTGCTTTTGGACAGAAACCGCAAACCGGAGGCTCCGGTGTTTCTTCCTTAAAAAACGAGCGTTAATCGCTCTTTTGCCCGCTTGCTTGCAGTCTGCGCCTGATAGGGCGTTTTACTCTCACTGAACCTCCTCCCACATCCTCACATAATTTTCATACCGTCCGGGGTGAATCTCACCGCGCAGAACCGCCGCTTTTACGGCGCAGCCCTGTTCTTTTATGTGCGCGCAGGACGTGTATTTGCACTTTCCCAAAAACGGCTCAAACTCCCGGAAGCAAAATTGCAGGGTTTCCTGTTTCGCGGCTCCGCTCTCATACGCCGGGCTTTTTTTTGGAGACGACCGGGGACGGTCTCCGTTTGCTGGTGACCGGGGACGGTCGTCCCTACATGCCATGTTCTCATCTTCCACATTCCGCATTTCCGCAAAGTCCGCGGTGGAAAACCCCGCGGTATCCGCCACATATCCGCCGCCCGGCAAGGCAAACAGTTCGGCGTGACGGGTGGTATGGCGTCCGCGTCCGAGCTTAAGGGAAATTTCACCGGTTTTCAAGTCCAGCTCCGGCAGAAGCAGGTTCAGCAGGCTGCTTTTACCTACGCCGGAATTGCCCGCGAACGCGGAAATTTTACCGCGCGTGTACTCTTTCAGGGCTTGCAGGCCGTTTTCCGGGTGATTCGGGCGGATTGCCGCCCCCGCGTTGGAGATGATAAAGACCGGAAATCCCGCTGACCGGTACCGTTCAAATAAACCTTCCCCGCTCCCCAAATCGGCCTTGGTCAGCACCACAGCCGGTTCAATCTCCCGGCTCTCCGCGGCGGCAATC
>JAISRF010000081.1 GCA_031273775.1 Oscillospiraceae bacterium | reverse complement strand
CCATTAAATTATTATCTCCTTCACATATGATTGCGATTGTTAGTTTAACATTTTTTTTGGACGATGTAAAGAAAAAAATACGTTCAAAAGCCCGATTTTTCCAATCTTCTTTTATTTATCACAAAAGCCGAAGAAAAATCTTTGACATTTACGCTGACTTGTGCAATAATAAGAATTGCTTGGGGATATTGCTAAGGCAATAAATTTTATTTTTCCCACGGCAAGGCAGAGGTCAACGTTAGAATACCGTATTTCTAACCTCTAATTTCTGACGTCCGGTCTGTGTCTTCGAAAGGATTTGACCACCCTAATGGACGACCCGTCCCCCAGTAGCCTGGTTTTAAAGCTGGTAATCTTAGCGGTACTTATTCTAGTAAACGCATTTTTCGCCATGAGCGAAATCGCCGTCATCACCCTAAATGATAACAAAATCAGAAAGCTGGCGGAGGGCGGGCACCAAAAAGCCCGGAAGATTATAAAGCTCACCTCCGACTCCACCGGCTTTCTATCCACCATTCAAACCGGCATAACGCTTGCCGGCTTTCTTACATCCGCTTCGGCTTCGGCCTCGTTTGAGGCTTTGCTGTCCGGTACATTGCAGGGCTGGTTTGGTGTGGAGAACAATCCCGTGGCAAAATCTGCGGTCAGCGCGGCTTCGGTGTTTATTATCACCGTGATTATTTCTTTTTTCTCCATTGTTCTGGGTGAGTTGCTCCCCAAACGTATCGCCATGCACAATGCGGATAAGATATCCTTTTCCATAGCGGGGCCGCTTTTGTTTTTGAAGGCCGCTTTCCGGCCGTTCGTAGCGTTGCTCACGGTTTCAACAAACGGGATTTTGCGCCTTTTCGGCATTGATCCTACCGTAAACGAGGACGAGGTCACGGAGGAAGAAATCCGTATGCTCGTAGACGTTGGCGAGGAAAAAGGCGTCATTGAGGAAAGCCAAAAGGACATGATTAACAATATATTTGAATTCGACGATACCGCCGTTGCGGACGTCATGACCCACCGAACCTCCGTGGTCGCTTGCGAGGCGGAGGACAGCATTAAAACCGTAATGGAAGAAACCCTTGCCGAGGGCTATTCCCGGATTCCCGTTTTTGAGGAAGATTTGGACAATATAGTCGGAATTTTGTATGTGAAAGATTTATTGAAGTACGTTGGAAAAAGCGTTCCCACGGGTCTGAAAGCGCGGGATATAATGCGAACAGCCCACTTTGTGCCCGATTCCAAAACCTGCGGTAATCTGTTCACCGAAATGACAGAGAACAAAATTCACCTTTCTGTAGTGGTGGACGAATACGGCGGTACGGCGGGTATTGTGACGATTGAGGATTTGTTGGAATCAATCGTAGGCAACATTCAGGACGAATTTGACGATGAAAACGATGATATCCAGCAGCTTGACGACCAAACTTTCACCATGGATGGTTCCATTTTCATTGAGGAAGTGGAAGAACGGCTTAATACCAAATTGCCCGAGGGCGAGTATGACACGCTTGGCGGCATGATTATGGCTCAGTTGGGGCGGATTCCGGAAAAGGACGAACACCCCAGTGTGGAATGCGGCGGTTATCTATTTACGGTGGAAAGTCTCGAAGACCGCCGGATTGAACGTGTGCTTGCGGAAAAGATGGAAGAAGCGCCGGAGCAGGTGACCAGTGGCTAACGCGCCCCGCGGGGGGCAATTGAGATTTGAGAATGACGGTGCCGGCTTTCAGCCAACGAATTTTCTTGTTTTTAATCTGGTCTTTGAGATTTTAAGTTACTGAAAAACCGGAGGTTTTTTTAAATGTCTGTAATCTCCAATAAGTGCCCCAACTGCGGCGGGCCGCTGGGTTTTAACCCGGACTTGCAAAAGTGCAAATGCGAATTTTGCCTTTCCGAATTCACGGTGCCGGAGGTGGAAGCGTATGAAGCCGCCGAGGCGCAAAAAGCCAATTCACAGCAGGAACCGTTCAATCAACCAGAAGGGCAAATCAACCAAGATTCCGGCGCTTCGGCGGAACACGCGAATATGCGGCAGTACAACTGCCCAAGCTGCGGCGCGTCCATTGTTACGGAC
Organism: Oscillospiraceae bacterium; assembly: GCA_031273775.1. Lineage (GTDB taxonomy): Bacteria > Bacillota > Clostridia > Oscillospirales > Acutalibacteraceae > JAISRF01. Next base: position 9,098 of record JAISRF010000081.1, on the reverse strand, counting down.
GAGGTAACCTCCGCGGCATTTTGTTGTTACTGCCACAACCCCGTGATTATGGAAGAGCAGGTTTCCGGCGTGTTCCGTCCTGAACTGGTGCTCCCATTCAAGTTCAAACGGGAACAGGCTGTGGAGAGGCTTATTGCGTGGTACAAGAAGAAAAAATTCCTGCCCAAAGCGTTTATTTCACAAAGCCAGCTTGAAAAAATCACGGGGCTTTACTTGCCGTACTGGCTCACTGACTGCGACATTGACGCGTCCCTGCGGGCAAAGTGCGAAAACGTGTCCACCTGGCGCAGCGGTAACATGCAGTACACCAAAACCGACACTTACGACGTTTACCGCGAGGCGAGCATGTGCTTTAACAACATTCCACATGACGCCTCCAAAAAGACCGATGACCGCCTGACGGAAAGCATTGAGCCTTTCGATTGTTCCGAAATAAAACCCTTTAACCCCATGTATCTGTCTGGCTTCTTTGCCGAAAAATATGATGTGGATAAAGAGGCAATCCTGCCGGTCATCAAACAGCGGACGGACGCCGCCGTAAAGCAGGAACTCCGCTCTGCCATGCAGTACAACCACGTGCATGAACAGGGGTTCAACACCGTATATAACCGCATGACGGTGAAATACGCGTTGCTCCCAATCTGGATGATTACCTACCTATACGGCGGTAAAATTTACACTTACGCCATGAACGGGCAGACCGGAAAGGCATTCGGGATTCTACCGCTTTCAAAGGCCAAACTGGCGGCGCTGTTCGGCGGTGTCGCGGCGGCGGTGTTTATTGCGCTGTTCATTTTTAACCGCGGGATTTTCTTCTGACAAACCGCAGAAGCTAAAAAAGACCGCGATAGCCTTGACGGCGCTCAGCGGCATCCAGATAATAAGGAGTGATGCTTAATGAAAAAACCTCTGTTTGTTTTTGCCGTGGCCATTTTTGCCACTTTGCTTTTGCCCTTTACGATCTTTGCCGTTTCGTCCCGGACAGTTATTGACGACGCCCGACTTCTTGCTTCAAGCGAAATCGCTGTTTTGGAAAGTGAAATCAGCGATTATGAAGCAAGATACAACGTCTACCTTCGCGTTGTCACACTTGACATGCCCTCGGAAACCGACCCGGACGCGCTGGCAGATAGGCTTTACATCCGGTACTTAGGGCAAAGTAATGTTAACGGTTCCCTGCTCATGGTAAATATGGGGACGCGAGATATTACAATTATGGTCGGCGGCGATATGAAAAACTCGTTTTCACATTCAAAGCAGGACAGCATGGTTTCGCAAATTAAGCCGTACCTGACCGATAAAGACTATGCCCGCGCGTTTGATTTGTTTTTGGGGTTGATGGAGGAATTTACGTCAAAAAATCTGAAGAGCGGTGGGGGAGAGGCGGCGGAACCGGAAGCGTTTGAAAAAAAAATCTTTACAGCCGGTTGTATGCTCGCGGTTGCTCTTGCCGCGGGCGGCGTGGCGTGTTTAATTGTGTGGTCGCGGTATAAGGTTTTGAAAAAGCAAGTCACGGCACAGTATCTTGACCGAAATTCGGTGGCTTATCGGAACAATGTGGACGCATTTGTGGGGACAAGAACCACCTCTACACGCATTGACTCGGGAAGTTCGGGCGGCGGAGGCAACCGCAGCGGCAGTGGCGGAGGCAGTCACAGCGGCAGTAGCGGAACCCGCAGTAGCAGCGGCAAATTTTGAATGAATCCGGGCAAACAAAAACGCGTCTCCGGACGGAAAAACTCCGCCTGGTTCGGTCAGAGCCAAAGAGGTTATCGCGGCGCGGGAATACTGGGTGTACCAAAAATTAAACCCCAATGCAAGAGGTCTTGAAAACAAATAATCAACAAAAGCGCAGATCAAAAAGTATTGTATTTGTTATATGATACAAATTAAAAAAAGCCTATTGACAAACAGCTCCGAGCCTGTTAACATTTTTGAAGAGTGTGAACCATATCTGTTAAGAGGGTTTTATTTTGGCCGCTTTCTTTTTCAGCGTAATAGTGATTAGCTTGGTCGTCCTAATTATTGGGAACGGCCGGTATTGTTACGCTGTAAAACAGAACGCGCGGGGTTAAAGCCTCACCAAACCGTTCGAGTTAATCCTTACAGTGTAACGCTGTAGGGTTTTTTTTAGCGGCTTTTGCGTCAATTACCAATTGGAGGTATGAGGTATGTTGAAAATTACCGGAGCGGAAATAACGGTGCGCTCACTGATTGACCATGGAGTAAAAAATGTTTTCGGGTATCCCGGCGGTTCGGTGCTCCATATTTACGACGAGCTTTACAAATTCGCGGGGCGGATTAACCATGTGATTACCGCGCACGAGCAAGGTGCCGCGCACGCGGCGGACGGATACGCGCGCGCCACGGGGGAAACCGGTGTGGTTATTGCCACCTCCGGCCCCGGCGCTACGAATCTGGTTACCGGAATTGCCAATGCGTACCTTGATTCTGTCCCGATGGTCGCCATCACCGGCAACGTCGCGACACCGCTCTTGGGCAAAGACAGTTTTCAAGAGGTGGATATTGTCGGTATCACCATGCCGGTCACCAAACACAACTACATTGTGCGTGACATCGAGGATTTGGCGGAAATAATTGACGAGGCGTTTTTTATCGCCAAAAGCGGACGGCCCGGCCCTGTGCTGATAGATATTCCCAAAGACGTTCAAGCCGAGACCGCCGAATATGCGCCAATCGCTCACGGAAGGCCGGGGGCGGTTCCCCCCACAATATCGGAATCCGATATAAACAAGGCGGCGCGGATGATTTCAGAGGCGCAAAAGCCGTACATATATTGCGGAGGAGGCGTGGTTATTTCAGAGGCAGGCAGGGAACTTTTGAAGTTTGCGGAGCGGATTGACGCGCCCATTGGGTGCAGTATCATGGGGCTTTCCGCCGTGCCGCATTCCTCTGCGCGCAAGCTTGGTATGACGGGGATGCACGGGCGTTACGCGTCCACAAAAGCGAAATCGGAGGCCGATTTGATTATTGCGGCGGGCGTGAGATTTTCCGACAGGGCGACAGGAAACAAAAACCGTTACACCCAAAAGGCAAAAATCCTGCACATAGACATTGACCCGGCGGAAATCGACAAAAACATCCCCACCCAATTGGCTCTGTGCGGGGACGTGAAAACGGTGTTGGGAAGGCTGACTTCGCGCCTGACCCCGCAAAGCCACCCTGATTGGCGGAAGGAAGTGGACTGCTACCGAAAAGACGAATCCACGTTTCTTAAACCAAGCGGCGGATTCACGGCGCGTGAAATAATCGGGGCGGTCAGCCGCCGGACGAATCCGCAAACCGTGGTGGCGACGGATGTGGGGCAGCATCAAATGTGGTCGGCACAGTTTTACCCCGTGGAAAACACGCGAACCTTTCTTACCTCCGGCGGGTTAGGAACCATGGGCTTCGGGCTGGGCGCGGCAATCGGCGGGTGCATTGGCTCCGGTGGTCAGCGCACGGTGCTTTTCACGGGCGACGGTAGTTTCGGTATGAATCTGAATGAGCTTGCAACAGCGGTTTCACAGAATCTGCCTCTTGTAATTGTCATATTCAACAACGGCGTTTTAGGCATGGTGCGGCAGTGGCAGACGGCCTTTTACGGCGGTCGGTATTCTCAAAGTGTACTTGCGCGCAAAACCGATTTTGTGAAGCTGGCTCAAGCGTTCGGGGCTTCGGGGTTCCGGGCGGCGGACGCGCAGGAATTGGAAACCGCGTTAAATTTCGCTTTTGAGGCTGACGGCGTGACGGTCATTGATTGCCTGATCTTCGAAGACGAGCGCGTGTTACCCATGATCCCCCCCGGCGGTTCCATTGACGATATTATTGTGGAGTGAAATGCGGTTTTCAACCGCAAATTGTGAATTGAGAGTTGAGAATTGAAAATGAATGAACAGTTTATTATCGGTGCGATTGTCAAGAACCATTTCGGTGTTCTGACCCGCGTTTCATCGCTGTTTTCCCGGCGGGGTTACAACATAGACAGTCTTGTGGTCGGGGTGACGGAAAACCCGGAATATTCCCGCATGACCATTGCGGCGGCCGGGGATGAGCAAGTCCGCCGGCAGGTGGTAAATCAGCTGCAAAAGCTTCACGATGTGGTACGCGCGGATATCATTCCAATGGAAAACGCCAATCTGCGGGAGCATATGTTAATCAAACTCACGACCGGCGCGGGCATAAACGCGGAAATTACCAATATCATCAACCGGTTTGGGGCAAAGGTGATAGATTTCGGAGCCCAGTCCATCACGGCTGAGGTAACGGGATCGCCCGAATCGAACGGCAAATTTTTGGAACTTGCCGCGCCCTACGGTATTTTGGAGGTGTGTCGCGCGGGCGTTCAGGCGCTACACCGCGGAGCGGAAACACTTTGACCGTTAGCTTAGTTGGTTAAAGCCGTCGCCTTATAAGCGACAGAGGGCTGGTTAGAGCACGGGACGGTCAACCAACGTAATATTTTCTGCTTTCGCAGTGGATATAAAATACAAACTATAAAGGAAAGTGGTAATTTATGGCAAAGTTGTTTTATGAAAAGGACTGCAACCCGGGATTGCTTAATGACAAAACGGTGGCGGTAATTGGGTACGGCAGTCAGGGTCACGCCCACGCGCTGAATCTGCATGAAAGCGGCGTCAACGTTGTGGTCGGGTTGTATGAGGGTTCAAAATCCACCGCCCGTGCCAAAGAGGCCGGGCTGACCGTCCTGCCCACGCCGGAAGCGGTGAAAGCAGCCGACGTGATTATGATTCTCGTCAACGACGAAAAGCAGGCAACCCTTTACAAAAAGGACATTGCGCCGGGTCTCACGGCCGGAAAAACCCTTGCGTTCGCGCACGGCTTTAACATTCACTTTAACCAAATTGTGCCTCCATGTGACCTCGATGTCATAATGATTGCGCCAAAGGGTCCCGGTCATACCGTCCGCAGTCAATTTCAAGAGGGTAGGGGAGTGCCCTGTCTGGTCGCTGTCTATCAGGACGCCAGCGGAAAGGCGAAGGAAACAGCTTTGGCTTACGCGGCGGGTATCGGCGGGGCACGTGCCGGCATTTTAGAAACCACCTTCAAAGAGGAAACCGAAACCGACCTCTTCGGCGAGCAGGCTGTGCTATGCGGCGGTGTCACCGCTTTAATGAAAGCGGGGTTTGAAACCCTTGTGGAGGCGGGTTATCAGCCTGAAAGCGCCTATTTTGAATGCATTCACGAGATGAAGCTGATTATTGATTTGGTGGTTGCAGGCGGTCTGTCAATGATGCGTTATTCAATCAGCGACACCGCCGAATATGGCGATTACACCGTCGGCCCGCGCATGATCACAGATGAAACCAAGAAGGAAATGAAGAAAGTGCTCACTGAAATCCAAAACGGCGAATTTGCCCGTAACTGGATTTTGGAGAATCAGGCGAATCGCCCGTCATTTTTGGCCAAACGTCGCATTGAAGCGGAGCATCCTGCGGAGGTCGTGGGCGCCGAGCTGCGCAAAGCCATGCTCTGGAATTCGGGATATGAAGGAATCAATTTATGAGAAGCGATGAGATAAAGTCCGGGGCTGAGCGCGCCCCACAGCGTTCGCTTTTGAAAGCGCTGGGTCTCACGGACAGCCAAATCAGCAAGCCGATTATTGGCGTGGTGAACTCGTTTAACGAGGTGGTTCCGGGTCACGCGCACTTGCAAACGGTGGCTCGCGCCGTCAAAGACGGCGTGCTCGCGGCCGGGGGCACACCGCTGGAATTTAACACCATCGGCGTGTGCGACGGCATTGCCATGGGGCACGCCGGTATGCGGTTTTCACTGGCTTCCCGTGAACTTATCGCGGACAGCGTAGAGTGTATGGCCGAAGCTCACCGGTTTGACGGGTTGGTTTTCATCCCCAACTGCGACAAAATTGTCCCCGGAATGCTGATGGCGGCGGCGCGGCTAAACATTCCGTGCATCTTTGTGTCCGGCGGGCCTATGTTGTCTGTTGGTGGGAAAGATTTGAATTCCGTGTTTGAGGGCGTTGGGGCGTACAAGGCCGGAAAGCTCAATGTGGACGGACTGCTGGAGATTGAAAACTCCGCCTGCCCCGGCTGCGGTTCCTGTTCCGGCATGTTCACGGCCAACAGCATGAACTGCCTGTGCGAGGCGCTGGGCATGGCACTTTCCGGCAACGGAACCATCCCCGCCGTGTTCGCTGAACGTCTGCGGCTGGCAAAGTCAGCGGGTGAACAGGTGATGGAGCTTGTTAAAAGCGCCTTCACTCCATCGCGGATTTTAACCGAAACCGCTTTCAAAAACGCATTGTCAGTGGATATGGCACTGGGCTGTTCCACAAATTCCGTGCTTCATCTGTTTGCCATTGCCCACGAAGCCGGTGTAGAGCTGAACCTGGATTTAGTCAACGAGGTCAGCGACCGCACTCCCAACCTTTGCCGCCTTGCCCCCGCGGGCACGCACCACATGCAGAATTTGCACCTTGCGGGTGGCGTTTATGAGGTCATCTCCCGGCTGATTGAGGCAGGGCTGTATGACAGCCGGGCGTTCACGGTCACCGGAAAAAGCATGGCGGAAAACCTTGCGGGGCGCCCCACCGTTGCCATAGGGGACGATGCCCACACCGTCCCGCAAGACCGCACTGCCCACTCACTCGGCAGCCTGCGGGAGACAGTCTCCTCTGGGAGGGAGCCCGGGGGAGATGAGGTGATAAAGCCTCTGTCCGCGCCCTATTCGCCGTCCGGCGGGCTGGCGGCGCTGTTCGGGAACCTTGCGCCCGGCGGAGCCGTGGTCAAGCGGAGCGCGGTCGCGCCGGAAATGCTGAAGCATTCCGGCCCCGCCCGCGTGTTCGACAGCGAGGAAGAAGCCATTACCGCCATTTACGGCGGCGAAATCCGGCCCGGCGATGTGGTGGTCATCCGCTGGGAAGGGCCGGCGGGCGGTCCCGGAATGCGCGAAATGCTGTCCCCGACCTCCGCAATCGCGGGTATGGGGCTGGACAAATCCGTCGCGCTTATCACCGATGGGCGATTTTCCGGCGCGACCCGCGGCGCTTCCATCGGCCACGTGTCGCCCGAAGCGGCGGCCGGCGGAATGATTGCGCTGCTTCGGGACGGAGATACCATTCACATTGATATTCCCGCGCACACGCTTACAGCGGATGTATCTCCGGAAGAACTGCAAAAGCGCGAAAGCGATTTTGTGCCAAAGGCTCACAAAGAGTTAAAGGGTTACCTGAAGCGTTACGCTAAAAATGTGCGCTCCGCAGACAAAGGCGCAATTCTCAATTAAAACAAAAGGGGGTTCCAAGAATGGCAACCGTAAAAATTTTCGATACCACCCTTCGGGACGGAGAGCAAGCTCCGGGGTGCAGCATGAATTTGGAGGAAAAGCTTGAAGTCGCCAAACAGCTTGAGACGCTGGGCGTGGACGTGATGGAGGCGGGCTTTGCCGTTTCTTCTCCCGGCGATTTTGAATCTGTCAAATCAATCGCCGGAATCATCAAAAATTCCACCGTCGCGTCACTGTCACGTTCGGTAAATAAAGACATTGACGCGTCTTACGAAGCGCTTAAAAACGCCGTTTCTCCGCGTATTCACCTGTTTTTGGCCACCTCGCCCATACATATGCAATATAAATTAAAAATGTCGCCCGAGCAGGTGCTGGAGAGGGCGGTCGAAATGACCAAATACGCCAAATCCCTCTGCGGCAATGTGGAATTTTCCGCCGAGGACGCTACCCGGAGCGACCGCGAATTTCTCAAGCGCGTAGTGTACGGGGTGATAGATGCCGGAGCGAACGTGGTCAACATTCCGGACACGGTCGGCTTTACCACCCCCACCGAAATGTACGATTTGGTAGCCTATCTTAAAGAAAACGTCCCGAATATTGACAAAGCCGACATCTCGCTTCACTGTCACAATGACCTCGGCATGGCGGTGGCAAATTCGCTGGAAGGCGTCCGCGCGGGGGCCACACAGGTGGAATGCACCGTAAACGGGTTGGGTGAACGCGCGGGTAACGCCGCCTTAGAGGAAATTATAATGGCGCTGGGGACACGCGAGCCATTTTTCGGCTGTGAAACCCGCATCAACACTCAACAGATTTACCGCACCAGTCGTCTGGTTTACAGCATTATCGGTCAGACCGCGCCTATGAACAAGGCAGTCGTCGGGGCGAACGCATTCCTGCATGAAAGCGGGATTCATCAACACGGCGTGTTGGCGGAAAAAACCACCTATGAAATCTTCACGCCGGAATCAATCGGCATTAACCAAAACCGGCTGGTGCTGGGTAAGCATTCCGGTCGCCACGCCTTTGAAACCCGCGTTTCAGAATTGGGTTATGCACTGACGCGGGAAGAAATTGATTCCTATTTTGTGAAATTCAAGGAAATTTGCGACAAGAAAAAGACCGTCACCGACGCCGATTTAGAAGCTATTTTGAGCCAAAAGGAGTACAATCAAAGCCTGTACCGTCTTCTAACCTTTGACGTGCACAGCGGTAAAAACGCCAGCGCAGTCTGCGTGATTCGGCTTGAACGTGACGGCGGGCAGTTTGAAGAGGTCGCTTTGGGCGATGGACCTGTGGACGCGGCCTACAAGGCGATAGACAAAATTACCAACGCGCCGGAAAGTGTGCTGGAAATGTACACCATTCATTCCACCTCCGATGGCAAGGACGCGTTGGGAGAGGTAACGATAAAATTGCGCGCGGGCGAAAGACTGGTCACAGGTCGCGGTCTCTCAACGGATATTATCGAATCCAGCATTTTAGCCTATTTGAACGCGGCAAACAAACTATTAAGTTGACAAGTGACAGTTGACAGTTACATTCCAAATGTTCAGCTTGCTTATAAAACTTGCCGCGGTAATAACTGTCCACTGTCAACTAAACAACGAGGGTGTTTCATATGAACAGCGATCTACCTACGCGCGTTTCCGTGCTGGATTCTACCTTGCGGGATGGCGCGCAAAGCGAGGATATTTCCTTTTCTGTCAGCGACAAACTGCACATCGCCCGTATCCTGGACGACTTTGGAGTCAGCTATATTGAAGCCGGAAACCCAGGTTCCAACCCAAAGGACGCGGAATTTTTCCGGCTTGCGGGCGAATTGACTTTTA
>JAISRF010000080.1 GCA_031273775.1 Oscillospiraceae bacterium | reverse complement strand
TAAATCTGCGGTTCGTCGTCCCGGGAACGCCGGGTAAATACCACCGAGGACGTGTCTTCGTCATACGAATCCACCAGAAACAGCCGCGAAAACGCCGGGTGCGCGGCATCGTCGGCGGGGCGAGAAAGAGCCGGCTCCAAATAAATCAGCAATCCCGCGGTCTGTGCCGCGCCCGCGCGGTTTTTGATAATCAACCGGCGTTGTTCGCACTTGAGCCGCGGGTGAACCGCCGCCTGCATTCCCGCCTCAAGAGATCCGCTTTTCGCGTAAAACGCGGCGTACCCGGCGGCAAATTCCGTGCGATATTCCGCATTCTTTCGGTAGTCCGGCGCGCGGGTGATGAAAAACGCCTCGTCTTTGGTGTACACGGCGGCAAACACGCCGGCCGGGCGGCGTAAAATATCCTCACTTCGGCGGGTGATGTCCAACCCCTGGCACATGGAAACGCCGGATCCGGAATCGGTTAATATAAGCGAATATTCGCCGTTGGAAAGCAAGTGAACCCGCGGCGCGGCGGGACTGAGTTCTTTGTATTCCTCAATCTGCGAGCTTGCCCTGCCCGGCTTTTCTGGGACGTCTCTCAAGATAATATCGCGGAAAACCCCGGCTCCGGCGGGCACTTTCTCTTGCAAAAGCTCATCCGCCGCCCCCAAAAAGCCGCCCCGCATAAACCGCCGCTGCATGACGCTGTTTGTCAGTGCGTTACATACCGAAAGCATACTCATGCCCACATGGTGCGCCATATAGCTCCGCACGGTGGAATACCCCTGCAAGCCGACGCGCGGTTTGGTAAAATCGACAGCTTCAAAGAAGCCGTACCGTCCCAGCATATCCAGCTTTTCCAGCCGAAGCAGGTTTTTCAGCGAGCTCCGCGGGATGATGGAAAGCGTTAAAAACGAGCTGTACGGTGACACGACATATTCGGTGTTCAGGCGGCGTTTTAGCCCCAGTTTTTGCACACCGTGCGCTTTGTATTGGTAATTATATGCAGGGTCAAAGGCGTAAAATCCGCTTTCGCTGCACCCCCACGGGCGGTTCCGCTCCGCTCCGCGTTTCCGCTGGCAGTAAACGCAAAAGCGCAAGGCTTCAAAAGTCAGCGAATTTTCATAAACCGGCATCAGCAGATGAGGCATAAAATACTCAAACATGGTGCCTGTCCAGGAAACCGGCCCGGTGTACGAACCCTCCCGCGCCAGCGTCCGCCCCGGTGCGCCCCAGTGTTTTTTTGGAACTTGACGGCTCGCCACAGCGTAATAGCCTGTCATGCGCGATTCGCTCATAAACAGGTCGTAGTATGAATTGCTCAGTTTTTGGGTTTCTAAATCGTAGCCGATATGAAAGAGCTTGCGCCGCCGGTCATAAAACACAGAAAGATCGGTGTCCTCGCGGAACGCCTTGATTCTGGCGGAAAGACGGGACAATTCCGGGCATTCCACGGCATAATCCAGAATGCCCTGCTCCAAAGCGGCCAAACAGCACGCGAAATTGCCGGAATCCACGGTGGAAACATACCGCGGAAACAGTGGCCTTAATGTGGTGGTATCGTACCAATTGAGCAGGTTTCCGTGCCATTTTTCCAGTTTTTCTATGGTAAGAAGTGACCTGTCCAGCCGATCATACAGGCTTTGACTGTCTATGAAGCCGAAGTCTCGGGCCGACAGGGTACACAAAAGCATAAGCCCGATATTTGTGGGTGAGGTACGGTGGGCTACTTTATGAAGCGGCGATTCCTGCATGTTGTCCGGAGGTAAAAAGTTGTCTCCCCGACCGCACAGTTCATCGTAAAACCGCCACATGGCGGCAGCGTAGGCTTTAAGCCGGTCGCTCTCTGAAATCGACAGACGGGAAGTGGTTTTTTTGGGAGAACGCCCGGTAAAATAAACTGCCGGCGGCGCGAGAATTGCGAGAATGCCCGCCAACCGCGCGGGACTGCCTTTTTCAAACAGCAAAACCGTACCGATGATGACCGATGGCAGTGTCCGAACTAAAGCTCCCCACAAACCGCTGTTTGCGCGTTCCGTATCCGCCGCCGTCACCCACTGGAGCAGCCGCTTTTTACTCACCAGTAGCCGCCAGACGGTACGGCACAGCGCATCAAGCGCGATCCACGCCGTCTGAACCAGAAATACCGCCCAAAGCGCCGCCTGGCAGAGTGACAGCAAAGCGGTAGGCATTACGCGTGAATAAAACTTTCGGGAAAGCATTTGCAGACCGCCGGAAAACAGGGAAGACACGGCGGCGAACAGCGGCGGGAAAGCGGCGGAGGCAAGCGCGACCACCACCAAAAGCGAAGAATGGCGCGGGAGAGCCAGCCCGGCCAATAAGCAGGCAAGAGCGGTAATCGGCGTAATATGGCGGCGAAGGCTGTCCGTTAACATAAATTTATGAAGGGGAGAAAGGGAGTGGCGGGGCAGCCACGCGGCGTTTTGCCAGTCCCCGCGAATCCAGCGGTGCTGGCGGGACAGCCACGCGGACATGTTTTTTGGGCATCCGTCAGTAACCTCAATGTCGGACATAAAACCCGTGCGAAGTAACGCTCCTTCCAAAAAGTCATGGCTCAAAACCCGCTCTTTCGGGAATGCGTTCCGGGTACAGGTGTGGTATGCTTCAACGTCAATCAAGCCCTTACCGGCAAAAATACTTTCGCCAAAACAGTCCTGGTACAGTTCCCCGGACAGCGTGGAGTAAGATGTGGTACCTCCCGCACCGGATGTGACCCGCGAAAAGGCGGTTTGTCCGGCATTTTCCAAATCCGCGCCGATTTTCGGGGCGATAATCCCGTACCCGCCTGTCACGGTTCCGGTTTTTGGGTTAATTTGCGGCGTGTTCAGCGGGTGCAGGGCAGCGGAAACCAGCCCGACCGCCGCATCCATTAAAAGTTCGGTGTCCGCGTCCAAAGCCAGCATGTATTTCACGGTACGTAAAAAGGAAGTGTCACCTTCAAGCAGCAAAAAACGCGCATTTTCCCCGCGGATAAAGGCGGCCAAATCGGAAATGGCGCCGCGTTTTCGCTCCCGTCCGGCAAAGGCGTTTTGCGTTTCCACCTTCACGCGTGGACGCACCGCCAAAATAAACTTGTCGCCATGCCGTTTGTTTAATTTTACGACCTCCCTCCGCATGGATTCCAGCGCCAGCGAATCTTCCGGGCCGGAGGGTGATTTTGATTCTTTCATGTCCGCCAGAATGCAAAATTTTATGGTGCCCTGCCCGTTGGTGTATACCAGCCGTTCAAAAGCTTTAACGGTTTCTGCTGCCTTATCAGGAGAAGGTAGCAGGATAGAAGTGACCGTCACCGTGGGCGCCGAGGCGGGAATTTGTCCGAAAAGTTCTAACCTTGGCAGCATTTCGGTTGTTATATTCCGTCCCACCACACTGTCCAGAACCGGCCGCGCGACTTCATAAAGCGGCAGATAAACCAAGAAACCCAGCCACCACACACCGGTAAGAATCGCCAAACCGATGGCAGGAAAAGCCGGAAGCAAAACCCGCAGGGTTAAAAATGCAATGCCGACTTTACGCCGGTAGTCGGTCTTACCTTTGCCCAGCAGCCAGTGGCCTACATGGCGGGTGAGTTCCGTTGTGCCGTTTTCAGCATTGGCGACAATGGTTTGGGCGGCCAGCGCTTCGTCAATTCCTTCTCGCGCGGAAAGGCGGGCGCATTCCCGGCGGTACATGGAGCGGGTAGCCTCATCCATTTTGGCATATATGCCCGCGGGGTCACGGGATAAAATCTGTTCTGTCAGGGAAAATTCCTCAATAATTTCCTCTAAATCCACGGCGGACAGCGTTCGGATTCCGCTCACAGCCGAGCCGATTGCGCCCACGCTTTCGGGTCGGTTCTTCAGAACGGCATCCGCGGCGAGGTGAATATAAGACACTCTTAGCATGATCACAATGCTTTCAAGTTCCCGCGTGAAAAAGGGTTCAGGGTACCTGGAGAGAACGGCACGGATGTTTTGCTCGGTTTCATCACCGCCAATCCGCGCGATTTTCAGGCAAGCGATATATATCTTGGGCAGACCCGCCGCGGTCACGGGCAAGGAAAGAGAGAGCGCAAGTTCCTTGGCGGCGCTCCTCCCTTCCCGTTCCAGAAGATAATAATTGTCCCTGAGCCACTCAGGTAAGCCGGGTTCCCCGGAAATCACGGCAATTTTGTAGGCTCGGCGCAAGGCCGCAAGCTCCCGGCGCAGCTGTGCGCGGAGTTGTTTAGGACGTTTTAATAAGATTTTGCTGACCATGAAACCATCCTTTAGTTAACAGCTAAATCATTAATAGTATTTTATTGGCGTAAAACGCCAATAAAAAACAATAATTCTCAACTCTTAACTCTCAATTGCGCTCCGCAGAGCGCTTTAGTTACCGTCAACTGAATCTTATCTTTCCCTGAAATTCCCGGAATCATTCATGTAGGATGTTCCTTGCCGGGGTAAAATCATCCCGGATTTGCGCTGAGCGACACGGCCTATATGTTGACCGTCATTATGGTCATTCGGAGGGCGTCCAGGCAAAGCGCCAACCGCTTGAAAAATCCTAGCGTCTGTGGTATGATATGGGTATCCGCCAAAACCCGATTTTACAGAGGCGCATGATTCAGGACGGGTTGGTTGCGGGCAAAGGCTACAAGGCGCGTATACACGTACTGCGCCTTATTTATAATCATTGAGCGGGGTGCAGACAATGGCGGTCATAAACTACGGCAGGGAAATTGAAATCAGGCGCGAAGTGGATGTGTTTGTGGGCGGCGGCGGTCCCGCGGGTGTGGCGGCGGCGGTCGCGGCAGCCCGGGAAGGCGCATCGGTATTTTTGGCGGAAAGCACTTGCAGTGTTGGAGGAATGGGCACGATAGGTATGGTGCCTGAGTTTATGCCGGTGTCCGATGGGGTGAATCTCCTTTGTGCCGGTTTGGGTAAGGAGATCATGGATAAGGCGTACGCTTACAGCGATAAAAGCCATGAGTATATGAAAATCAACAAAGAGGCGCTCAAGCGCGCATATGACGATATAATGGCCGATTCCGGCGCGGATTTCCGGTTCGCTTCACAAATTATTGATGTAAAAGCGCGCGACGGAAAAATTGATTACGTTATTTTATCCTGCAAAAGCGGAATTTATGCCGTGAAAGCCAAGATGGTTATCGACTGCACCGGCGACGGGGATATTTGCGCCATGGCCGGCGCGGATTTTGCCGTAGGGGACGAAAACGGGGCAATCATGCCGGCCACGCTGTGTTCCCTTTGGACGGGGATTGACTGGGAAAACACCATGGACGCGCCGCCGCATCAAAGTTTTGTGGAACAGGCGTTTGCCGAAGGGGTACTGCCGGTTTGCGACCGGAATTTGCCCGGAGTGCGGCGCGTGGCGGCAAACTGCGGTGGCGGCAACGTGGGTCATGCTTTCGGCGTGGACGGCACCGACGAAGCATCGGTCACGAAAGCAATGGCGGAGCAGCGCTGTCTGCTGCCCGCCTATCAAATTTATTTCAACAAATACATACGGGGTTTTGAAAACGCCCGGATCATTTCAACCGCGGAGGTACTGGGTGTCCGCGCATCTCGGCGCATTACCGGCGATTATGTTCTGAAACTCGCCGATTTTAAGGCGAGGGCAGTATTTTCTGATGAAATCGGTCGGTATTGCTATTCCGTAGACAACCATCCCGCCACCCCGGATCAAGCGGCTTTTGAAAAATTCAGGCAAGAATTTTTGGAGGATTACCATTACGGAGTGGGGGACAGTTATGGCATACCTTACCGCGCGCTCACGCCAAAGGGGCTTTCCAATGTGTACACGGCGGGGCGGTGTATCAGCACGGATCATTATATGCAAGCGTCCGTCCGGGTGATGCCGGGCTGCTACATCACCGGCCAGGCGGCGGGAACAGCCGCATCGTTGGCCGCCGCCAGTGAAGGAGACGTCCGGAGTGTGGATGTAACGGAGCTTCAGAAAACGCTTCGGAAAAACGGAGTCTACCTTCCGGCGACTGCGCCCGAAAGGCTCTAACCAGCCACTTGCGGCAACCCGTCAAACCCTTTTTGCAGGTCTTCGTCCGTCGGGATATAATCGGTCATTTTGCCGGACGTATAATCCATATAGGCCTGCATGTCGAAATAACCGGTACCGGTCAGACCGAACAGGATGGTCTTAGCCTCGCCGGTTTCCTTGCAACGGAGTGCCTCGTCAATGGTGACGCGGATGGCGTGTGCCGATTCCGGCGCGGGCAGGATGGTTTCCTGGCGAGCAAACAGCGTGGCCGCATCGAACACCTTGGTCTGCTCCACGCCGCGTGCCTCGTCCAAAATCCCGTCGGCGTACAGCTTGCTCAAAATGGGCGACATGCCGTGGTAACGGAGTCCCCCGGCGTGGTTGGGGGACGGCTGAAACTCACAGCCCAGCGTATACATTTTGGCCAGCGGCGTGGTCTTGCCGGTATCACAAAAATCATATGCGTACTTGCCGCGGGTTAAAGAGGGGCAGGAGGCGGGTTCCACGGCGATAAACCGTGGGGCTTTGCGTCCCTGAAGCTTCTCGCGCATATACACGCTCATCAGCCCGCCCAAGTTGGAACCGCCGCCGGCGCACCCGATAACAAGATCCGGGTACTCGCCGATTTTATCCATGGCGGCTTTGGCCTCTATGCCGATGACCGACTGGTGTAAGAGTACCTGATTCAACACGCTCCCCAGCACATAACGGCAGTTTTCATGCGTAACGGCGTATTCCACCGCTTCGGAAATGGCACAGCCCAGGCTCCCGTCGGTGCCGGGGAACTTCTCCAAAATGGCGCGGCCTGAATTGGTGGTGTCGGAGGGGCTGGCGATTACGGTTGCCCCGAAGCTTTCCATCACCGCTTTGCGGTAGGGCTTTTGCCGAGCGCTGCCTTTCACCATATAGACGGTTAAATCCACACCGTAGAAGGCGCAGGCCATGGAAAGCGCGGTACCCCACTGACCTGCTCCGGTTTCGGTGGAAAGGGAGGTAATCCCCTGCTGTTTTGCGTAATACACCTGCGCCGCGGCGGAATTGAGCTTGTGGCTGCCGGAGGTGTTGTTGCCCTCGAACTTGCAGTAAATCCTGGCGGGCGTGTCCAGCGCCCGCTCCAAATTGTACGCGCGAATAAGCGGAGAGGGGCGGAACGCCTTGTAAAACTCACGGATTCCCTCCGGAATGTCGATAAAGGCATCGGAGATATTGACTTCCTGCCGGCTGAGCTCCTCACAAAAGATTGGGGAAAGCTCTTCGGCGGTCATGGCCAGACCGGTTCCGGGGTTTAAAAGCGGGGCGGGCTTGTCCTTCATGTCCGCCGCCATGTTGTACCACTGTTTGGGGATTTCATCTTCTGAAAGATATATTCTGTAAGGGATTTCCGGCATTTTGTTTTTCCTCCAGCATCGTTTTAATTCAGGCGGTGATTTTATCGCCGCCTTTTGTTATGAGGTGTGATTGCGGATTTGTCAAAAAAATTCTAATATTTCAGTTTTGGTCAAAGGCTGGATACCTGCTAATCAATAAACGCGTCATGCACGGCTTTGAGAGCCGATTCGGAATCCTTGATATCAATCAGCACAGAAATTTTGATTTCGCTGGTGGAAATCATCTGAATGTTGATGCCCGCGTCAAACAGCGCCTCGAACATTTTGCTCGCCACGCCGGGGTGGGTTTCCATGCCCGCGCCCACAATGGACACCTTGCTTACGTTTTCATCGCAGATAATCTCCGTCGCGCCTAACTGTTCTTTCAGGGTGTTCAGTTCCGCAACGGCCTCCGCCGCGTGATCGCGCGCTACCGTGAAAGAAATGTCTTTGGTGCCATCGCGCCCCACAGACTGTAAAATGATGTCCACATTAATTTTTTTTGCCGCTAACCGCGAGAAAATCCTGAACGCCACACCGGGGATGTCACGTACTCCCACAATTGAAATCCGCGCCACATCGTTGTCGCGCGTTGCGCCTCTAATCAACATTTTTTCCACGCCCGCATTCTCCTTTACCTTTGTTCCCGGGATCCGTTGAAGGCTTGAAAGTACTTCAAGGTTCACGTTGTATTTTTTTGCCATTTCCACCGACCGGTTGTGCAAAACCTGCGCGCCTAAGGTGGCAAGCTCCAACATTTCATCGTAGGATATTTCCGGCAACTTGACGGCATTTTTCACAATCCGCGGGTCGCCGGTGTAGACTCCGTCCACATCGGTGAAAATCTGACAGCTTTTAGCGGAGAGCGCTGCCGCCAGAGCCACCGCGCTGGTGTCCGATCCGCCCCGGCCAAGCGTGGTCACATCGTCGAATTTATTGACTCCCTGGAAGCCCGCCACAATGACGATGTTATTTTTTTCAAGCTCTGCCTGTAAACGGTCGGTTTCAATTGTTTTAATCCGCGCGTTGCCGTAGGTGGAGTTAGTTTTAAAGCCTGCCTGCCAGCCCAAAAGTGAAACGGCCGGGCACCCCAATTTTTCCACCGCCATGGCAAGCAGCGCCACGGAAATCTGTTCTCCGGCGGAAAGCAGCATGTCGTTTTCGCGCCTGGAAGGGTTGGGGTTTATTTCGCGTGCTTTCTCAATCAGATCATCGGTGGTGTCCCCTTGGGCTGAAACCACGGCCACCACCCGGTTTCCCGCTTTCCATGTGTCGGTTATAATTCCCGCAACGTTCATTACGCGCCCGGCGTCCCGCACTGAGGAACCACCGAATTTTTGCACAATTAAAGACATTTGGCACCTCTTGTTTAGTGGATTCTCATGGTTAGTTTCGGCTCAATTGCGCCGATTTTATCCAGTCGATTTTCAAGTTCCCGTCTGCTGATTGACCCGGCGACCACCGCAAGCTCATTTCTTGTTTTTTCTTTTCGGTTTATTATACGCAAATCATCAAACGTCGATTCCAAAACTGTGTAAGCGCCGGAGGTGTCCGGCGTCTCAAGTCGCATGTAAAATTCGCCTTCATCGTCCGAATAATCCGCGACCATGCCGGGAACACCGTTTTCCCAATCCTGCATTTTGCGTTTGTCTACGTGCTTCGCGCAGTCAATTATATCGGCTATCACCGCGCTTGCCGTGGGCAATTTGCCCGCGCCGCGCCCGTAAAACATAACTTCTCCAATGGCATCGCCGCTCACTAAAATGGCGTTGAACACGTCTTCTACGTTGGACAGCTGGTTTTCACGGTTGATGATTTCCGGCTGTGTGGTGACCGAAAGCTTGCCGTCCGGCAAACGGCGCGCCCGCCCGATCAGCTTTACCGCGCCGCCAAGCCCCGCCGCGTATTCCAAATCCGCAAGCGTAACCTGGTCAATCCCTTCGGTGCGCACCCAACAGGGGTAGACATGCCGCCCGAACGCCAAAGAGGCCAAGATGCAGATTTTACGGCAGGTGTCAAAGCCCAAAATGTCGGCATCGGGGTTTCGTTCGGCGTAACCCAGCGACTGTGCCAGATTTAACGCCTCGGCAAAATCCATATGCTCGCGGAGCATTTTGGTCAGGATAAAATTGGTGGTGCCGTTTAAAATCCCGGCGATTTCGTCAATCTGATTGGCGGCGAGACACTGCGCAATCGGTCGGATGACGGGAATTCCTCCGCCTACGCTCGCCTCGAACAAAAAATTGACGTTATGTTTCCGCGCGGTTGTAAGCAGTTCATAACCTTTTTGAGACACCAGCTCTTTATTTGAAGTGACCACACTCTTGCCTTTTTCCAGGCAACGGCGCACATAATCAAACGCCGGGTTCACTCCGCCCATCACCTCGACCACAACGCCGATTTCCTGGTCGTTTTCGATCAGGGAAAAATCTTTAATAAACTTGTCGGCCCAGAGACTGTCGGGAAAGTCGCGCAAATCCAATATGTACTTTATTTCCAGCGGCTGTCCGGCTTT
>JAISRF010000076.1 GCA_031273775.1 Oscillospiraceae bacterium | reverse complement strand
CCGAAAGCGGCGGCGTTCTGCTGTCTTCCATGGGCAACCCAGAGGAATACCCCATTTATTTCGACAAAATGCTGATTAACGCCTCACAGGTCACCAACCCGTCTATCGATCCCCTGCGTGAGCCGATGGAAACCCGCGTGTTTCTGGGGCAGAGGCCCCGCGAGATTGTCCGTGATAAAGACGGCAAGCTCCAAAACAACATTCCCGTGGGCATCCGTTTGTCCATGCCGATTATGTTTTCCGCCATGAGTTACGGTTCCATCAGTTACAACGCACACGAATCGCTGGCGCGGGCGGCGACTGAACTCGGGATTTGCTACAACACCGGCGAGGGCGGTCTGCACGAGGACTTTTACCGATACGGACAGAACACCATTGTTCAGGTGGCGTCCGGACGTTTCGGCGTCCACGCAGGCTACTTAAATCAGGGCGCGGCCATCGAAATCAAAATGGGTCAGGGCGCAAAGCCGGGCATAGGGGGGCATTTGCCGGGCGCTAAAATTGTGGGCGATGTGTCCCGTACCCGCATGATTCCCGAAGGTACCGACGCCATTTCCCCCGCCCCTCACCACGATATTTATTCGATTGAGGATTTGCGACAGCTCATCTTTTCGCTTAAAGAGGCGGTCAATTACCAAAAACCGGTTATTGTCAAAATTGCGGCGGTGCATAACGTGGCGGCCATTGCCAGCGGGATCGCCCGTTCCGGCGCGGACATCATTGCCATAGACGGCTACCGCGGCGGTACAGGGGCTGCCCCTACCCGGATCCGCGACAATGTGGGGATACCCATTGAGCTTGCCCTTGCCAGCGTGGACACACGCCTCAGAAACGAAGGAATCCGTGACAACGTTTCGGTTGTGGCAGGCGGAAGCATCCATTCCAGCGCGGATGTGGTCAAAGCAATCGCCCTTGGCGCGGATTGCGTGTATATCGGCACCGCGGCGCTACTTGCCCTTGGCTGCCACCTCTGCCGTACCTGCGGCGAGGGGAGATGTAATTGGGGGATCGCCACACAATGGCCCAAGCTGGTCAAACGCCTCAATCCCGATATCGGAAGCAAAAGGCTTGTAAATCTTATGCGCGCATGGCAGCACGAAATCATGGAAATGCTGGGCGGCATGGGAATTAACTCAATCGAAGCTTTACGCGGTAATCGTCTCATGCTGCGCGGCGTGGGACTCAACGAAAAAGAGTTGGAGATTTTGGGGATCAAACACGCGGGAGAGTGAGCGCTCTGCGCTCGGTTGAAACATGAAACATATTATACGAGGGGAAATCACCATGTCAGAAGTTCTTTATGAAGGCAAGTCCAAAATCGTCTGTAAATCAGACCGCGACGACGCTTACATCATCAATTACAAGGACACCGCCACGGCGGGCAACGGTGCGAAAAAAGAAGACCTGGAAGGCAAGGGTAAATTGAACGCCGAAATTTCCAACATTATCTTCAAATATCTGGAAGAAAACGGTGTGAAGACCCACCTGATTGAAGTCATTGACGACATTACCGTGCTGGTAAAGAAAGCGGAAATCATCCTGGTAGAGGTGATTGTTCGCAACATAGCCGCAGGCAGCTTCTCCAAAAAATACGGGGTGCCCGAGGGAACTGCCCTGAAAAACGTGATTGTGGAATATTCCTTTAAGAGCGATGAATACGGCGACCCTCTGATCAACGATCAGCAGATCACCGCCATAGGTTTGGCTACGCAGAATGAATTGGACAATATGGCGGCGCAGGCCTTGAAGGTCAACGAGCTGTTGTCTGCCTTATTCCTGAAAGCGGGCATTAAACTGATCGACTTCAAGCTGGAATTCGGGCGTGCGGGCGGGGAAATTCTGCTGTGCGACGAAATCTCCCCCGACTCCTGTCGGTTCTGGGACGCGAAAACCAACGAAAAGTTAGATAAAGACCGTTTCCGCCGCGACCTGGGCGATGTGCTGGCAGGGTACCGCGATGTTTTGAGCAGGCTTAAAACCAATGAGGAAAGGTAGTATTTGCACTTGCATGATTGTTACGAAAACCCTTTATGCCGGCGTTACGCCGGCATAAAGATGCAAACTGTTTTTTCGGACGATACCAAGTTTTCGACCTGGCGTCGGTTGTGGCTTGCCCTTGCGGAAAGTGAAAAAGAGTTGGGATTACCGATTTCTGACGAACAACTCGATGAAATGCGGGCTCACTTGACCGACATAAACTACAAAGACGCGGACGCGGCCGAGCGCGAGGTTCGCCACGACGTGATGGCGCATATTCACGCTTATGGTAAACAGTGCCCCGCCGCGAAACCAATCATACATTTAGGCGCGACCTCCTGCTACGTAGGGGACAACACCGACATCATTCAGATGCGGGACGCGTTGCGGCTCGTCCGCCGGTTGCTGGTCAACGCCATTGACGCGCTGCGCGTTTTCGCCGAGCGGTATGCCGCACTGCCTGTGCTGGCATACACGCATTTCCAGCCCGCCCAGCCCACCACTCTGGGCAAACGCGCCTGCTTATGGCTCCAGGATTTGCTGTTTGATTTACAGCAGCTTAATTTCACGCTGTCCGGTCTCCGGTTGCTGGGTTGCAAGGGCACCACCGGTACGCAGGCGAGCTTTTTGGAGTTGTTTGAGGGTGACCACGCCAAAGTTCGCGAGCTGGAGAACAAAATCGCGGAGAAAATGGGCTTTTCCGGTGTTTATCCAGTTTCCGGCCAAACGTACTCTCGCAAAGTGGATTACACTGTGCTGTCCGTGCTGTCCGGCATCGCCCAAAGTGCGCACAAATTTTCCAACGACATCCGCCTGATGTCCCATATGAAAGAGGCTGACGAACCGTTTGAACAAAAGCAGGTGGGTTCTTCCGCCATGGCGTACAAGCGCAACCCCATGCGGAGTGAGCGTATGGCGTCACTCTGCCGTTATATGATTTCCCTCACGCAAAACCCCGCTATGACCGCCGCCGAGCAGTGGTTAGAGCGTACCCTGGACGATTCCGCCAACCGCCGTATCTCCATTCCGGAGGCGTTTCTGGCCGCGGACGGTGTTTTAACCCTTTATATAAACGTAATCAGCGGGCTGATGGTGTTCCCCAAGATGATGGAGCGCCGCCTTGCCGCTGAGATCCCGTTTATGGCGACGGAAAATATTCTCATGTACTGTGTAAAAAAAGGCGGCGATCGTCAGAAACTTCACGAAGCCATCCGTGAGCATTCCGTGGCCGCCGGACGCGAGGTCAAACTAAACGGCGGGGATAACGATTTATTGGAAAGAATCGCGAACGACCCCCGCTTTGGCATGTCTGACCATGAGCTTTCCCGCATTGTATCCGCGGAAAAACTAACCGGTCGGGCTCGGGAGCAAACGGAAGAATTTTGTGCCGGTGTGCGGGAAACGTTGGTGGAGTACAAAGATTTATTGGGCGTGGATGCTACGGTAAAGGTGTAGGGCGGGTTTGCCCCGTCTCAACGAAAAACCAACGTATCCAACAAGAAGGAGAGAGACAATGCTGACCGCAATTGTAGGGATTAACTGGGGCGACGAGGGCAAGGGGAGAATGGTGGATCTGCTCTCCGCCGACTACGACGTGATTTGCCGCTATCAGGGCGGCAACAACGCCGGGCACACTGTTATTAATGACAAGGGAAAATTCATTTTGAATCTGCTCCCGTCCGGTATTTTGCGCGAAAATACCGTAAACGTCATGGGAAACGGTATGGTGATTGACCTTGAGCACCTTTGCGGTGAGATGTCCCGCCTGATTGAAAAGGGAATTAAAATCGTACCGGATAACCTGAAAATCAGCCAAAACGCTGTTATCTGCTTCCCGTACCATGTTCAGCAGGACATTTTGGAGGAAGAGCGGCTCGTTGATAAAAAATACGGCTCCACACGCCGCGGAATCGCCCCGGTTTATTCTGACCGTTACATGAAAAAGGGTGTCCGCATGGGAGATTTGCTGTTCCCGGATACTTTGCCCGGCAAAGTGGCGGATATTTTGGAGTGGAAAAACCTGATTCTTTCCGGATACGGAGCGCCGGCTTTTTCACTTAAAGACACACTTGATTGGCTTGAAAAATTTGGAAAACCTCTACTTCCGTTTATCTGTGATACCAGCACTTTCCTTGACCGGGCCGTCAAAAACGGAAAACGCGTGATGTTTGAGGCGCAGCTGGGCGCGCTCCGCGATATTGACTTCGGGATTTATCCGTATACATCTTCTTCTCAAACTCTGGCTTCCTACGGACCCACCGGCGCGGGTATTCCCGGCGCAAAGCTGAATTTGACCGTGGGGATTATGAAAGCGTATTCAAGCTGTGTGGGCGAAGGTCCGTTTACCGCGGAAATGTTCGGGGAGGAAGCGGAAAAGCTTCGGGCCGCGGGCGGAGAATACGGCGCGGCCACCGGCCGACCTCGCCGCGTGGGCGCGTTTGACGTCCCTGCCTCCCGGTACGGTGTACGGGTTCAGGGCGCGGATTGTTTGGCGTTGACCAAGCTGGACGTTCTGTCTTATTTGGACAAAATCCCCGTTTGCGAGGCTTATGAAATAAACGGTGAAAAGACAACGGAGTTTCCCACGGGCGACCGGCTTCTTTTGGCCAAACCGATTATCCAGTACCTGCCCGGCTTTAAGACGGACATTTCCCGTTGCCGCAAGCCGTCCGATTTACCGCCTGAAGCGCTTTCCTATATCAAAACGCTTGAAGCCGCGGTTGGCTGTAAAATAAAATATGTCTCGGTGGGCGCTGAAAGAGAAGACTACATACAATTGTCAACTGTCAACTAAGAAAAATGGAGTGATTCTGACTGAAACGGGTATATGTGAACGAGGACTGGTGTCTGGGCTGTCACCTGTGCGAGTATTACTGCGCCTTTGCCGCGACCGGGGAAAAGGACATGGCTCGCGCGCTCAAGGACGTGGCGATAAGCCCACGTATTAACATTGAGGAAAAAGGCGGCGTGTGTTTTGCCGTCAGCTGCCGCCACTGCGCGGAACCGCTGTGCGTCAAGGGATGCATTACCGGCGCGTTTTCGGTTCAAAACGGCGTCATACAGATTGACAAAAATCGCTGTATCGGTTGTTACACCTGCATTGTCAGTTGTCCGTACGGCGCGGTTACACCGTCGGATAACGGCGTGGTGCAAAAATGTGAGCTGTGCGTAAAAACCAAAGAAGGCACACCGCGCTGTGTGGCGGGCTGCCCCAACGCCGCCATTGTGTTTGAGGAAAGGGGAGAAGAGTGAGTTCTGTTGAGTTTAAGTTGAGAGTTGAAAGTTTTTTTATTTGGTTTCGAAGGAGTTATTATTAATGCCGGAACTTGGCTGTAAATATCTTATTGTTGGCAATTCAGGTGCGGGTATCGGCGCGGTGGAGGGGATTCGCCGCGTGGACAAAACCGGAAAAATCCTGATGGTTTCCGATGAGCCTTATCACACTTATTCCCGCCCTCTGATTTCTTATTTATTGTGGGGCAAGACCGATGAAAGCCGGATGCTTTACCGAAAGCCGGATTTTTACGAGAAGCTCGCCGTGGAATTTCTTCCCGGCACAAAAATCGTTTCCGTCCATCCGGAAAAAAAAGAAGCCATGACCGAAGACGGACGCAAAATCACCTTTGAAAAAGCCTTGCTAGGCACAGGTTCCGTGCCGTTCGTACCGCCGATGCAGGGGCTTGAAAAGGTGAAAGAAAAATTTTCTTTTATGACACTTGATCAAGCTAAAGCGTTGGATTCCCGGCTTGCCAAAGACAAAAAAATCCTCATTGTGGGCGCGGGCTTAATCGGACTGAAATGCGCGGAGGGAATTTTGGAGCGCGTGGGGCAAGTGACCGTGGTCGATTTGGCTCCCACCATTCTTTCAAGTATTCTCGACCCCGAGGGCGCGGCCATCATTCAAAACCGGCTGGAGCAAAAGGGCATTTCTTTCCGGCTTTCCCAGTCCGTGGCGGCATTCACTGCGGAGACCGCCACCCTGCAAAGCGGCGAGAAAATTTCGTTTGATTTGCTGGTTCTCGCCGTTGGCGTACGCCCGCAGACCGGGTTGGCCAAAGAGGCGGGGTTGACTGTGGAACGGGGAATCGTTATCAACGAAACAATGCAGACCTCCCACCCGGATATTTACGCGGCGGGGGACTGTACGCAAAGTTTGGACGTGTCCTCCGGCCAGCCCAAAATAATGGCGCTATTGCCAAATGCCTACATGCAGGGTGAATGCGCCGGTGTGAACATGGCGGGCGGCGCGGACGAATTCACCAACGCAATCCCACTCAACGCAATCGGATTTTTTGGGTTGCACGTGGCGACCGCGGGAACGTATGCCGGCGAGGTTTATTACGCGCGGGAGGATCAAACCTACAAAAAGTTGTTTTACGCGGACAACGCCCTTAAAGGCTTTATACTCATTGGCGACGTGGCGAAAGCAGGCATTTACACTCAGTTAATCCGCGAGCAAACCCCACTTGACACCCTTGATTTTGGCTTGATTTGCGAAAAACCCTGTCTGATGGCTTTTTCCCGCAGGGAACGTGCGCGTCAGTTGGGGGGCGCGTAAAGCTTGAATCAATGAAACTTCAATTGAGAATGGAGAATTGAGAATGTCGGTGTCTGCGACACATATGAATATTAACGCACATAATCTTAATTTTAAGGAACTAAACCAGAAAATCCGTGAAGCAACCGACGGAATTTCGGTGAATAACTGTTGCGGCCAGCGGTTTATTGCCAGCGGCATGAACGGAAAGAAAATCACTATAAACGGAACGCCCGGAAATGCGCTGGGCTGTTACCTTAACGGAGCCGAAATTACCGTTAACGGTAACGCGCAGGATGCCACCGGGGATACCATGAATGCCGGGCGGATTACCATTCACGGTTCCGCCGGGGACGCGCTGGGTTATGCCATGCGCGGCGGGAACATTTTAGTTAAAGGGAATTCCGGTTACCGAACCGGCATACATATGAAAGAGTACAAAGAGCAGCGCCCGGTTATTGTCGTTGGCGGCAGGGCAGGCAGCTTTCTGGGTGAATATATGGCGGGCGGCCTTATTATTGTGCTCGGACTGAGCGATCGTAACCGGTTGCCTTTTGACGCGTTTGCCGGTACCGGTATGCACGGTGGCAGTATTTTTGTGCGGACGGAAATTGTGCCCGGAAATCTCCCCGCGCAAGTGCTGGTCAGCAAGGCGCAGGCAGTGGATTTGGAAGAGATTCGGCCGTTTTTGGCCAGCTACGCGGCGGCATTCGGCGCGGATGCGGAGGAGCTTTTGAAAGACACTTACTACACCTTGAAGCCCAACGCAAAAAACCCCTACCACCAGATGTACACGCGCAACTAAAAATTGCGTGTAATAGATAATTGAGAGTTGAAAATTGAATATTAATGGTTTGCCGCGGCAAGTTTATATAAATTTTTAATTCATCGCAAAAGCGACACAACCATTCACAATTCTCCCTTTAAATTCTCAACAAAAAAACCGGAGGTCTTTATATGTGTGGCATAATCGGCTTTGTTGGACATTCTAATGCGGTGCCTGTTTTAATCGACGGACTCAAACGCCTTGAATATCGAGGGTACGACTCCGCCGGAATCGCCGTGTCTTCTGACAACGGCTTGAAGGTATTAAAGCGCAAGGGTCGTCTGGAAATGCTGGAGCATGCCTTGGCGGAAAATCCCGTTTCCGGAAACACGGGAATCGGGCACACACGCTGGGCCACCCACGGCGAGCCTTCGGATGTGAATTCCCACCCTCATTTGGGTTCGGATTGCCGCGTGGCCGTGGTGCATAACGGCATCATTGAAAATTTCAAGGCGCTCCGCGCGTGGCTGGAGGAAAAAGGCGTCCGCTTTGCCAGCGAGACCGACAGCGAGGTTATCGCTCAGCTTGCGGAGCATTATTACAACGGTGACGTGCTGGACACGGTGATTAAACTGGCGGAGCGGCTGGAAGGCTCTTACGCGCTGGGTATTATGTGCGCCGACCGTCCCGGCGAGCTGATTGCCGTAAAAAAAGACAATCCGTTGATTATCGGTGTGGGTGAGGGTGCAAACTACATTGCCTCTGATGTTCCGGCTATCTTAAAATATACCCGAAATGTAGTTTACCCTACGGATCGTGAAATCTGCGTTTTAACCGCCGACGGCATCACATTTTATAACACCGACCGCGAGCAAATCAGCAAAACCCCGGAAACCGTCACATGGAACGTGGACAGCGCGGAAAAGGGCGGCTATAAACATTTCATGTTCAAGGAAATCATGGAGCAACCCGCCGTCATGCGCGACACCGTCAATTCTGCACTGCCCGGCGGAAGCGCGCGGGAAGTGATTGACAGAATTGACCTTTCCTGCTATAATAAAATCGTGATCACCGCCTGCGGCTCCGCTTATCACGCTGGGTGCGTGGGAAAATACGTCATAGAGCGCCTGTGCCGCATCCCGGTAGAGGTGGATTTGGCCAGCGAGTTCCGTTACAAAGAGCCTATTGTGGACTCCAAAACTTTGGTGTGTGTCATCAGCCAGTCGGGCGAAACGGCAGACACGGTCGCGGCACTCCGCGAAGCCCGGCGCAGGGGTGCGAAAACTCTTGCGATTGTAAACGTGGTGGGTAGCGCCATTGCTAAAGAAGCAGACTACACACTGTACACCCTTGCCGGCCCGGAAATCGCCGTCGCCACCACAAAGGCCTTTTCCACACAGCTTGCCATGCTGTATCTGTTGGCGGTTAACTTTGCGGCCACTTTAGGAAAAATAGACGCGAACGAAGAAACACGGCTTATCGCCGAAATAAAAGCGCTTCCCCAAAAGATCGAATCGCTGTTCAATGAAATTCCGCAAATCCAGCAGTACGCCTCCGGGTGTTTCAATTCCAAAAGTATTTTCTTTATCGGCCGCAACCTGGATTATGCCATCGCCATGGAGGGTTCCCTGAAGCTGAAGGAAATCTCATATATCCACTCCGAAGCTTACGCCGGAGGCGAATTAAAACACGGTACCATTTCCCTCATCGAGGAAAACACACTGGTGGTCGCCGTCGCCACAAGCGAGCGCTTGTTTGCCAAGGTCGAAAGCAACGTTGAGCAGGTGATAAGCCGGGGTGCGCGGGTATGGTTTATCACAAATTTGGATCTTAATCTGAAAAGCGGGCAGGTGTCGGTGATCAATATTCCTAAAGCGGACGATTTGTTTGCTCCTTCCCTTTCCGTGGTACTGATGCAACTTCTGGCTTATTACGTGGCTTCCTGTAAAGGTTTGGATATTGACAAGCCGCGGAATCTGGCCAAAAGCGTAACAGTGGAATAGCGAGTGAAACCGGCAACTCCGCAAGCGGGGGTCAGACCGGTTTTTTTCTGGAACAACCACACCATAGGGACAACCCTTGTGGTTGCCCAAAAACGCGTCGCAAGGAGAAATTTTAAAATTTGGAAAATGCTGTCATTGTATCGAACGCCGAAAGCAGTACCGCCTTTCTGCATGATTTAATCAAACCGGAATTTTGTGCCTCCATTAACGTATGTGAGAGCTGCGCCGCAGCCCGGGAACTGCTTGCAAAGCAAACCATTGACTTGTGCGTCATCAACGCCCCGCTTTCCGACGAGGGTGGGGACAGGCTTGCGCGGGAGGCGGCGGAAAGCGGGCGGTGCCAAGTGGTTTTAATTGTCAAAGCGGAAACCGCAGAGCAAATTTCGGCGACTTTGGAAGATCAAGGTGTCATCACGGTTAGCAAGCCAATGCGCCGCGAAACGCTGTACACCGCGTTTAAGTTCCTCTGCGTCATAAATAAAAAAATGCAGCGGTTAATGACGGAAAACAGCCGCCTCACCAAAAAGCTGGACGATATAAGAATGACTGCCCGCGCCAAACTTGTGTTAATTTCACACTTGAACATGACCGAAGCCGAGGCACACCGATACATTGAAAAACAGGCCATGGATTTGCGCGTCACCCGCCGCGTGGTAGCGGAGGGAATTCTTAAAACGTACGAAATGTAGATATTAGTAGCTTATTGGCGTAAAACGCCAATATAAAAACAATAATTCTCAACTCTCAACTCTCAACTCTCAACTCTCAACTCTCAATTCTCAATTCTGAATTGCGCTCCGCAGAGCGCGTTAGATGTAGGGGCAGACTTACATGTTCGACCGATGACAGATTTTTGTGGAGGATGAACGATTTGGTGAATAAGAACAGAAACAGCGTGGACAAGCCGCGTGAGGAATGTGCCGTGTTCGGAATAAGCGTACAAAGCTCGGAAGCGGCGGGAATTACATATAACGCCCTGCTTGCCATGCAGCACCGTGGTCAGGAGGGAAGCGGCATTGCCGTTGCCACCGACAATAACACCATTTTGTACCACAAAAACACCGGGCTGGTCAGTGAGGTTTTCACGGGCAAGGTGCTTGATCGGCTTCCTAAAAGCCATACGGCGGTAGGACATAACCGCTACTCCACCACCGGATCGGACACTTGCCAAAATGTCCAGCCATTCATTACGGAATATTTAACCGGGCGGATTGCCACCGCGCACAACGGCAACGTGACCAACGCGGTGGAGCTTCGCGAAGAATTGCGCAAGCTCGGCGTCCATTTTGAAGCCACCTCCGACAGCGAGGTCGTATCCTCCCTGATTGCCTATTATATTATGAAAACCGGCAACTTGTTGATCGGTGTCCGCGAGGCGGCGGGAAAGCTGGAAGGCGCGTTTTGCCTGATTGTCCTTTCCGGCGACGGCAAGCTGGTTGTAGTGCGGGACACCGATGGATTCCGTCCATTGTGCCTTGGTCAGAACGATTCAGGATTGGCTGTTGCTTCGGAAAGCTGTGCTTTTGAGAGCTGCGGCTTTGCGCCGTTGCGCGACGTGGAGCCCGGCGAGGTGCTGGTGATTGAAGACGGCAAGATTACCGCTTCGGACACCATAAACGTAAAAAAAACGCCCGGCAACGGGCTGTGTATTTTTGAATATATTTACTTCGCCCGCCCCGATTCCGTAATTGACGGGCTTCCGGTGTATGAGGCGCGCTTTAACATGGGCCGCGAGCTGGCTCGCGAATATCCGGTGGACGCGGACATTGTGTGCGGCGTGCCGGACAGCGGCTTGGAAGCGGCGGAAGGCTACGCGGCGGAAAGCGGGATTCCGCTGGTGACCGGATTTGTGAAAAACCGTTATATTGGCCGTAGCTTTATTTACCCCACCCAGGCGCAACGCGAAAGCGCCGTCCGGTTAAAGTTAAACCCCCTGTCGTCCAACGTGGCCGGCAAGCGGGTAATGTTGGTGGACGATTCCATTGTGCGGGGCACCACCAGCGAAAAAATTGTAAAAGCCATGCGGCACGCCGGCGCGGCGGAGGTTCATATGCGAATTTCCGCCCCGCCGTTCCGCTTTACCTGCCACTACGGCACCGACATTGACGGCGAGGAAAACCTAATCGCCAACCAAATCTCATTGGACGAAATTTGCGAAAAAATCGGCGCGGACAGCCTTGGCTATATCAGCATAGAAGGACTTGAAAAAGCTTGTCAAAAGTGCAGGCGCGAGTTTTGTACAAAATGCTTTACCGGTGACACGTTGAAAATAAGAAAAGACGCGCTTGAATGAATTACACCTTTGCAAGTAGCGGTGTATCTTCGTGGAATCGCCCCGGAGGGCGGGGATTTGACCCGAAGAAAATAAACCACATTCGGGAGGAGCTAAAGCACATGTCAAAAGCATATTTGGTTTTGGAAAATGAGACAGTGTTCGAGGGCGTAGCCTTTGGAGCCGAAAAAGACGCGGTAGGTGAAATTGTCTTTACCACCGGCATGACGGGATATTTAGAAACCCTGACCGACAAAAGCTACAACGGACAGATTATTACGCAAACCTTTCCATTGATTGGCAACTACGGCGTGATTCCGTCAGATTTTGAAAGCGAAAAAGTGTACGCCTGCGGCTATATTGTGAGTAGCTGGTGTGAGGAACCTTCCAATTTTCGGAGTGAGGGCGCGCTGG
>JAISRF010000059.1 GCA_031273775.1 Oscillospiraceae bacterium | reverse complement strand
TTGTAAAGCTGGGGCGACTGGGGAAGGGCGAAAAAGCTGTGCTTCTGCACCCGGGATGGAACCAGATAATCCCGCGCGCCCTCCGGCGTGGATTTGATTAAGATGGGCGTTTCGATTTCCATAAAACCTTCATTGTCGAAGTAGTCCCGCGCCAATTTGCACAACCGGTGGCGGAGGAAAAGCATCTCCTGCAAAGGCGGGCGACGCAGGTCGAGGTAGCGGTAACGCAGACGCAGTTCCTCTTTCGCGTTGGTATCGGCTAAAATTTCAAATGGCGGGGTTTCGGATTGATTGAGGATTTTTAATTCCGTGACCTCAATTTCCACATCACCGGTGAGAAGTTCCGGGTTCACGGAGGAGCGCGCACGCACACTGCCCTTTGCCATAAGCACCCATTCGGCGCGGACAGCGAAGGCCTTGTCAAACAGGTCGCGCGGAGTCTTTTCGTCAAAGGCCAGCTGAACCAGCCCGGTGCGGTCGCGCAAGTCTATGAATATCAGACTGCCCAAATCCCGCTGGCGCTGTGCCCAACCGCACACCACGGCGGTTTCGCCCGCGTGGTTCTTTCTGAATTCGCCGCAATAGCGCGTACGGCGGAGTGTGCCCATGGTTTCGGTCATTAAATATTTCCTCCCGCTGAATTTCACCGAGGTAATATTATCATAAAACCGGCGAAGAGGCAAGAGATATTTTGGGGGGCGGTGGCTTATCTTTTCTGTTGCAATTCAGGCCGTTTTATGCTAATATGCAATCATCACGTTTTGGGAAATTGATCAAGTGTCTGAGCAAAACAAAATGAATCAAAAAATCAAGCTACGTGAGGCTGTAATCGTAGAAGGCAAGTACGACAAAATCCGGCTTGCCTCCCTTTTGGACGCGCTGATTCTTGACATCGGCGGCTTTCGCATATACAAAGACAAAGAAAAGCTCTCGCTTGTCCGCGCGCTGGCCAAAACCCGCGGGTTGATTATTCTGACGGACAGTGACCGGGCGGGGTTTCAGCTGCGCGGTTTTCTGGGCGGCTCCATCCCCAAGGAGCAAATTATCCATGTATATATCCCGGATATACACGGCAAGGAGCGCCGGAAAGCCCGACCGGGGAAAGAGGGCAAGATAGGCGTAGAGGGCATGGATACCGAAACGCTGAAACATTGCCTGGTTCGCGCCGGCGTTTTAGAGGTGCGCGAAAAAAGCGAAAACCCCGTCACCCGCGCCGATTTGTTGGAGGCCGGGCTGATTGGCGGAGAGGAATCGTCCCGGAAACGAAAACAACTGCAAAAAGCGCTGGGTCTGCCGGAAAATCTTTCCGCAAACATGCTGCGCGAGGTGCTAAACACGCTTTACACCCGGAAAGAATTTTTGGCCGCGTTAACCCGGGACAGAGCGGAATGAACCGTGAGCTTTGGTGAGATTTATCCGTTCACCGCCGGTAAAACTGAAAAAACCAAGCCCAACACGCCCGCGCCGAGCATAATCAGCACCGGGGGTACTTTGACGCGTTTAATCCGCAGCAAAACCAGCCCCACCGCGAATATCACGGCGGCAAACCAGTCGAAACCGGCTCGCCAGTCGAAACCGGCAAGCCATAAATCGCGCGGTTCTCCGCCAAATACCGACAGCAAAAACAAGCTGCCTCCGGACGCCGCAATCATCGAAAGAGTCGCGGGCTTTAGCACCGCGAGCACGCACTGCACCGTCTCCAGAGTCCGAAATTTTCGGTATAGCCGCGTCAAAATGAGCATAATCACACAGGATGGGACAATGCACCCCAGCATCGCGGCGGTCGCGCCCAAAAGATTGCCCATTCGCGCACCGACGAAGGTGGAAAGGTTAATTGAAATCGGCCCCGGGGTCATTTGAGAAATCGCCAGCATGTCGGTGAAATCGGTCATGTTAATCCAGCCGAGTTCCTCGACAATCTGCGTCTGCACCAGCGGCATGGCGGCATATCCGCCGCCGAAGCTCATCAATCCCACCTTGAAAAACGCCCAGAACAGCTCCAAATATTTCATGTTTTTAATTTCACCAATCTCTTAACCAACGCGGCGCCAAAAAGCAGATAGCCCTCCAGCCACCAGCCTCCCGCTATCTGTCCCCTGTTCCTTGTGCCATCTTCCGGCGGAAAAACCGCGCGAGCTGCAGAGCAATTCCCAGCGCGGCCGTGAACAAGATGATAAATGCCGGGTTCCAATTGAACACAAAGTTCGCCACAAACGCGGCAAACATAATGACGATCGGGAGAACCTTTTTGGCTTTGATTACCGGGGTAGTCATGGTAACAACCACATCGGCAATAACCGCCGCCACACCCGCCAGCAGCCCACGGAACACACCGCGGACGGCGGGACTGTCCTTGACAGCCGTATAAAAAAAGCTCAGCCCAAAGATAATGCCAAAAGGCGGAATGATACACCCGATCACCGCTGCCGCCGCGCCCGCCGCGCCCCGCAGACGGTAGCCTGCCATAAAAGTGGCGTTCACGGCAATCACGCCGGGGCAGGACTGGGAAATGGCCAGAATATCAAGCATCTCATCATCGGTCATCCAACCGTGTTTGTCCACGAATTGTTTACGGAGCAGGGATACAATCACGTATCCCCCGCCGAAGGTAAGCGCGCTGATGGAAAAAGACGTCCAAAACAGCCGCGTCAGACTTGCGTTTTTTTTCACCGTTATATTACCGCCTCAGAATCCGGTTCGCTCCGTGATCCACGAAGCGTATGCCAAATTGTGTAATAGAAGACATTAAACCCCAATATTTCTAATATGCTTCCATATTTCCGTCCCGAAATGTGGACATATGTTGTGGTAAGATGAAAAAAAATAAACAGGGGGACGCGAAACATGCTGATCTTTTTCGAAATGATCGCCGCCATACTGCTAATAACAGGGATTTTCTGCGAAGACAGGCTCGCGCGGTGGGAACGGAAAATCTGCAAACGGTTCCTGCGGTTTGTTTTCCGCAATACAGCCGTTTAGGTTTAGCCGCGAAAAAACTAAAAAGCCGCGCCGCCATAAGGGCTTACGCGGCTTTTGGGGGACATCTTATTTAGAGGAAAGACAGCGTTCAAAATACCGTTATATCGAAATTTCGTGGGCGATTGTGAAGAGTTCTTCATCAAATACGCTGTCCATGGCGAGCGCCTTGTCAATATCGTAACTGACAATCCGACCGCCTTTCACGGCGACCACCTGATTCCCGATTCCTTCAGAAAGGAGCTCCACCGCTTTTACGCCCATGCGGCTGGCCATTATGCGGTCATGTGCGGAAGGGGAGCCACCGCGCTGTACATGACCCAGCACGGTGGCGCGGGTTTCCACACCGGTAACGCGCTCAATTTCCTTTGCCAGTTCGTTGACCTTTCCCACCCCTTCGGCAACGATGATGATGAAGTGCTTTTTACCGGTTAACTGCGTACGGCGCATGGTGGCGATGATGTCCCGTTCCAAATCAAACTGAACCTCCGGCACCACCACGGCGGTCGCGCCCACGGCCACGCCCACGCCTACGGCAAGGCTGCCGCAGTTACGCCCCATGACCTCAACAACGGTGCACCGCTCATGAGACTGGGAGGTGTCGCGGATTTTGTCCACCATCTCGACGGCGGTGTTCATGGCGGTATCGTAACCGATGGTGTATTCGGAAGAGGAAATGTCGTTGTCTATGGTACCGGGGAGCCCCACGCAGAGAATGCCGCGGTGGGAAAGGTCGCGCGCGCCGCGGAAGGTACCGTCCCCGCCAATGGTAACCACCCCGCCGATTCCATGCCGGCCGCAGACGTCCACCGCCTTTTTCATCCCCTCCTCCGTGCGGAAGGTATGGCTCCGCGCGGTGTACAAAATCGTGCCGCCCCGGTGGATAATATCGGAAACGCTGCGAATGCTCATTTCTTCAATGTCTTCGGTAATCAGGCCGCTGTAGCCGCGGCGTATGCCGAAAACTTTCAGGCCGCGTGTCAAAGCCGCCCGCACCACCGAACGCACCGCGGCGTTCATACCCGGTGCGTCACCTCCGCTTGTCAAAACCCCAATCGTATCAATACCCAACAAAACTCATCCTTGTCTTATCTTCATTTCATACTTCGCCACTATCCATTTTACCCCAATCTAACAGCGTGTCAAGCAAATTGTGCCGAAATCAGGCGAATTCATGAAGGCTGCACAGTTTAGAGGTAAGATGTTGGATGTTAGATGTTAGATTTACAAGCCATTTTCGGTTTTTTCCGGTGTGTTTCCCACAATCCGCTTGTACTTCGCAATAAAATGATCGTATGCTTATTATAGCCAAAATACGCGCAAAAGTCAATGCAAAATAAAACCCGTCCCTTTGG
Source organism: Oscillospiraceae bacterium (assembly GCA_031273775.1). Taxonomy (GTDB): domain Bacteria; phylum Bacillota; class Clostridia; order Oscillospirales; family Acutalibacteraceae; genus JAISRF01. Next base: position 3,143 of record JAISRF010000059.1, on the reverse strand, counting down.
CCAATAAGGGTTTTATTCGGTCTGAACAAAATAAAATTTTTATTCTGTTAACACATTTCCTGTCCCCTGCCGTATAATCAATATTCGTGGAAAAATACGCGGGAAGGAAACGTGTGTATGGGAAAAGTATTCAAAGGCCTGAAGCCGTGGGCGTGGATTGTGGCGCTGGCGGGACTGATTGTTTTTGCTCAGGCGCTGTGCGAATTAAATCTGCCCGCCCTAATGTCCGACATTGTAAACGAGGGTGTCATGCGGCAGGACACGAATGAAATCTGGACGGCAGGGCTCAAAATGCTGGCAGTCACCGCGGGCAGCGTCATCTCCGCCATTGTGGCGGCCTTCCTGTTTTCGCGCGTTGCCGCCGCGTACGCCAGGCGTCTGCGCCGCGACGTGTTCGAAAAGGTCATGTATTACTCCAATGACCAGCAAAGTGAAATCGGCACCGCGTCGCTCATTACCCGGAGTACCAATGATGTCACGCAGATTCAGAACATGCTCGCCATGAGCCGCCTGATATTCTTTTCGCCGTTTATGGGAATCGGCGGTGTGATTATGGCGGTTCGCCAAGCCCCCGGCATGGCGTGGATTATCGCCGTGGTGGTGGCGGGCGCGCTGGCCATTATGGGTCTTGTGATGAAAGTCGCCATGCCGCTCTTTACCTCTCAGCAGAAAAAGCTTGACAAGCTGAACCTGGTGCTCAGGGAAAGTCTCACCGGTGTCCGCATTGTCCGCGCCTTCAACCGCACGGCGCAGGAATCCGAGCGGTTTGACCGGGCTAACCGGGACTTAAACGACACCATGCTGAAAATCGTGCGGATTATGTCCGTTGTCATGCCGGTTATGATGCTGTTTATGAACGCGACCTCGCTGACTATTGTCTGGTTCGGCGCAATAAAAATCGACGCCGGGACCATTCAGGTGGGCGATTTGTTCGCGTTTATCCAGTACGTGATGCAAATCCTGTTCAGCCTGATGATGTTTACCATGATGACCACATTTATCCCCCGCGCAAGCGTGTCCGCGGATCGTATTTATAAGATTCTTGATTCCCAAAATGAAATCCTGCCACCCGAACAGCCGCAGGTTCCGACGGAGAATACGGGAAAAATCGAATTCAAAAACGTCACCTTCCGCTTTAAGGGCGCCCAGGATCCGGTGCTCAAAAATATCAGCTTTACCGCCGATCCGGGTAAAACTACGGCGATAATCGGCTCCACGGGAAGCGGCAAATCCACGCTGATCGAGCTCATCTCCCGGAACTACGACATAGAATCCGGAGAGTTGCTGGTAGATGGCGTGGATGTCCGGCAGTACGATATAGCCCAGCTCCGGAGCAGAATCTCCTTGGTGCCCCAAACCGCCGTGCTCTTTTCCGGCACAGTGGCGGAAAACCTCCGCTTCGGCAAGCGGGAAGCGGAGGATGAGGAACTGCAATCGGCGGTGAAAATCGCACAGGCTCAAAGCTTTGTGGAAAAAATGCCCGAGGGATACGAGTCGTTTGTTTCGCAGGGCGGAACAAACCTTTCCGGCGGTCAGAAACAGCGGCTTTCAATTGCCCGGGCGCTGGTGCGCCGCCCAGAAATCTACATCTTTGACGACAGCTTTTCCGCTTTAGACTTCAAAACCGATGCCAAGCTCCGCGCCGCCTTAAAAACAGAGGTGTCCGATGCCACCGTGCTGGTGGTGGCGCAGAGAGTGAGCACCATCATGGACGCGGACAAAATTCTGGTACTCAATGACGGCGAGCTTGCCGGAACGGGCACCCACCGCGAACTGCTGGAGACCTGCGAGGTCTACCGCGAGATTGTATTCAGTCAGCTTTCTAAGGAGGAGATTGCGTAATGGCAGAGCAAACAAGAACGCACGACTCCCAAAGAAGGCGCCGTGGGCCGGGTGGGCCGGGAGGCCCCGGCGGCGGGCCGGGCGGAATCGGTCAGGCGGGCGAAAAGGCGAAGAATTTCAAGGCCAGCATGGTACGGTTAGCGGGCTTTTTGTCCCCGCATTATTTAGCGATTATCGTGGTGGTGGCGTTCGCCGTTGCCAGCACTATTTTGTCCATTTACGGCCCCAAGAAAATGGCGGGGGCCACCCGGTACATAATCGTCGGCTTCGTGCAAAAGACCGCGTGGCAGCTCGGTGACAAAACGCTTGAAGAACCTATGCAGGACGGCGGCGAGACATTAGTAGATCTGATAACCCTCAAGGATATTGACCTTGGCGGCGGGCGCGTACTGACCGGCGCGGATTTTAAGGCGGCGTTTGACAAAACCGCAAAAATCCGCGACATATTGCGGGCGGCCAAGGAAGAAGACCCGGAAACCGACGCCACTGTAGGAAACGCATTTACGGTCGTTATGCAACGGGTGACGTCAGACGCGCTTAAAACACTGATGATGTCCGGTAAAATTACGCAGACCGACATTCCCGCCATCCAGGCGGCGCTGCAATCGGAAGGCGGCGGCGCTTCGGCGGACGGGATAACCTCCGGGATGGCGGCCAGCTACGCGCAGGAAATAAAAACCGTTGATTTGCTGGACAGTGAACCCAAAATCAACTTTTCCGGCATTGCCAATGTCCTGCTCTTCCTTGCGGCGCTGTATTGCTTTTCCGCCCTGTGCATGTATTTTCAAGGCTATATCATGGCGGGAGTTACGCAGAAAACCACCTACAAAATGCGCAGTAACGTCAACGCCAAATTGAGCCGTCTACCCATTTCCTACTTTGACCAAAACACCCACGGTGAGATTTTAAGCCGCGTGGCCAACGACATAGACAACATCGCCAACACCATGAACCAGAGCTTTACGCAGATTATTACCAGCGTGACGAGTCTGGTCGGCGTGGCGGTGATGATGCTGACCATCAACTGGATTTTGACGGTCGCCACGGTGTTGACCCTGCCGGTTTCCGGCCTTGTGACGGTGCTGATTGCCAAGCGCAGCCAAAAGCAGTTCGCCGCCAACCAGCGCGAATTGGGGGAACTCAACGGGCATATAGAAGAAATGTTTTCCGGCCAGCGGGTGGTCAAAGCCTACGCCTATGAAAAAAAAGCCATCGCGCGGTTTGACGATATCAACGAACGGTTGTATGCCGCAGGCTGGAAAAGCCAGTTTATGAGCGGAATTATTATGCCGGCGTTGGTG
>JAISRF010000046.1 GCA_031273775.1 Oscillospiraceae bacterium | reverse complement strand
CGCGGCTCATACACGGGCGCGTATACCGTGCCATATTCCGTTTCAGTGAGCTTTGCGCCGACAAGCTGGTTGCCGGTTTTGGTTATACTGACTGTGCCTTTCGCAGGGGCATTGTAGTAGAGCAGTTCGATGATGTCCTCGCTGTTTTCTCGGATAATGAATTTGAGCGGCTGGGTGTTCAGCAGATAACCGTACCCGGCCTGAGCCTCTACAATTTCGTAACCGTTAACGTTGTATTGCAACGGCTCCGCCGTTACCACGCGTCCGGTATCATCGGTCAGAAACTCGCTGATTTCAACCGGCGTGGGGTACATAATCTTCTGCACCACATACTTTCCGGTATCTAAATCGCGGATTTTGAAGGTTACACCCGCCGCGGGAATGGTCACACCGGTTTCCGCATCTTTTTTTACGATGCGGATATAGGCTTCGGGAATGTCGTCACGGATGATGAAATAGTGGGTCTTGCCGTCCGTGTCGATAAACACCGTAAAGGGCTGGATGGTGTCATGCCCTGCCGTGGCTCCGTCCGCGATTTCTTCCACCCGGTACAAACCATAGGGAAGCAGCTTGCTTTCTCCGTAGCCGTTTTCATTGGTCTGGAAGGTGTTGCGCTCGTAATTGGCGCAATTGTTATAGCTGCCTTTGGATACTAACCACACCCGGAACGTGACGTTTGCCATCGGGTTTTCCACGTTGGGGTTGGGCGGGTCAAGTTTCGGGTCGGGGTTAAGGTCATGCTTGACCACGGCGATTTTGCCTTTTTTCACCGTTTCCGGTACGGTCAGTGCCGTGTCATTGTATTCAACGGTATAAAGCGTCGCTTCGGCGCCCACATGATAGACTGTGGAATCCAAAAGATAACCGGCGCTGGGGGAAATCTCTCGGATTGACCAGTTGTCGCCACAAACAAAGTAATCTGTCGTAAATCTACCGTTTATATCGGTAGTGTAGGTCGCCACCAAGTCTGGGCCATTGTACAGCCCGTAAACCGCGCCGCTAAGTTTTGCGTCGCCTTGTGGCACGTTATATTCGCTGTCTTTTTTCTGCACGGTCACCCGGAACTTTTTCAGCACGTTGGAAAAATTAACGATTGCAGTCTGCGCGGCCTGCACCGTTACCGTCTGTGACTGCGGGGTCACATAGCGGTCAACCGTGCCCTCCGTAACGGTGTACGTCCCCGGCAGCAGTTCCTCAATCAGCAGTTCGCCGTTTTGTCCGGTTACGCCGCTTTTATTCACGCCGTTTCCGGTGATGGTGAACGGAATCCCGGACACGATGCCGTCCTCGGATTGCTTAATGATTTTCGCCTGCCCGTAGGTTTCAATGTGTAAGTCAATTTCGTTTTCCGCTTGATTGCGTGTCTGCTTCCATGCCGTGACCGTCCCTTGTAGTTTTCCAACAGGGCTGTATCCACCCACCGTTAAATCTTTTACTCCAAACAACTGTGTATTGGGAAGAACGGCCACTTTTGAAATGACAAGTAAATCCACATCTGCAATCCCCGCAGTTTTTGGTGCTTTGACGAAAAAGACTTCATTCATACCAAAAACAGATTTCGGATTGTATGAACTGTCAACAACTTCTGCGCCGCAAAAGTTTTGTGTTAAAAAAACTTCGTAGGTTGTGGCGTTTGAACAAGCCACCGAATACGGTCCAGCAATGAATGCGTCAACCTCAGCCATGTAATTGGCCTTGTTGGGCGATGGCGGTGTGATTATCAGATTGGGAGGCGTGGCGTGCGGAGTAACCCCGTTGTCAATTTGGTCCAACAGAGCCATCACCGCATTGTATATCCGTCCTGCATCTGGGTTTTCTGGGTTCAGTTCCACGGCGTAATTTCCGTTGGCAGAGGTCTTTTGGGTTACGCCGTTACCGTCAACCGTGGCTTGGTACTGATTGAAGGGATGGACCATCCCACCGCCGCTTCGCGTAATCTGCCCCAGCGAATACCACACGCCGAACTGGGTGATATAATATGCCTCTTTGTCCGATTGCAGGGAATTGCCACCCGATAATCCCAGCTTGCGGTTGACATCGGTGTAATTCTCGGATTTGTCCGTCAGGCCATAAGAAAGCGCTTTGGCGGTCACAGCTGAAGCGGTTCCATCCTTTGTGTACGAATTTAACCCATTAAATAGTCGGTCAAGATTGGTGCAGTAGGCATAATTTTCGCCATTGTCCATGTCACGGTAGGGCTGGACGGCGAAGGAAAAATGCATGTAACTGTAATTGCTTCCGCTAACGCGTCCATAAAGAGTGGCGGCCGATTGCAGGTAATCGGAGTCCTTCTGATAAGGCGCGGATTTGACATGGGCAATATCCGCCGCCGGGGTATCTTCATAATAACCAACCAGCCGGTAAATGCTGATTCCACTGGACACGCCCCATGTGCTGATTTTTTTAATGCCGTAGGAACTATGGCTGGCAAAATTATCCTTTCCTCCCACCATAATTCCCATGTGGTCGGTTCCAAACATTACGAGGTCGCCCGGTTGGGCTTCAAAATTGGCTGCGGTGGCCATACTTACATTGTCCAGCAACCGTTCAACCACCAAACCATCCTGTGTCGCAGAGCCGTCCAGCCGCGCGTTGAGATAATTCCGCATGGCACCCACAGAATTCCATGTGCTGGACATTTTATTGATGTCGTAGGTGAACCAAGAATTGCTGAGGCTGCCGGTTATATCGAAGCTGATACCCGCCGCCAGCAGCGCGTTAGCGGAAAAGCTGGCACAGTCTCCGCCTTCCAGCGAAAGCTGGCGTTTGAGTGCCGGATGGGTGGCAGTGTCCACGGCGTAGTCCGCAATCGCCCTGCGTTCGTCGTCGCTCAACTCAATGTACAGACCCGCAGCTTTTGCCGGCAAACCGACCGGAAACACGGCCAGCAGCAGGATAAGCGTCAAAAAAACCGCCATCATTTTTTTGATTTTTTTCATAAAACAAATGCATCTCCTAAAATTTAGATTGTTAATGGGATAAAAAACAGCCGGACGGTTGTTTAAACCATTCGGCTGCCCTGTGGAAATATGATGTTACTGTTCGACACCCGGGTCGGGAAGAGTAAAGTTTTCTCGATCAAAGCAAAGAATTGCCACAAACTCTCTGGTGACACCGTTTTTCTTAATCTCGAAAACCGATACGCCGCCGTAATAATAAACCGCTTTCTTCAAAGTTTCATCATGACCGTCCAAAGAGGTTTGCCAATGCTCCAAGGCAGATAACGGGATGTCGGCGGAATTGCTGGCCGGTCCCGCCGTCCCAATCTGTCCCAGCCCGTGTACCGCTTTGTCCGGCACGTCATTTTCGGCGTTGTATTTTGCTTGCCGTGTAGCAATGTCCGCATTTTGTTCTCTCCATGTTAGCTTGCCAACCCCGGAATCCTCACGGTATTTGTTGATTCTGTCAAACAACTCCAATGCCAAATCCTGACGCTCAACGCACTGTCGGGGTTGTGCAGGTGGTAAGGAGGATGATGCGGCAGACGAGGCTGCTTTTGAGGATGACGCAACGGAAGTACCTGAGTTCATTGATGAAGCTAACGATACAGAACCGGTTGCTGAATTGCCTTTACTGTTCTTTGTGCCGGAAACTGTACTGGCCACCGAAGAAACTCTGCTGGCGGAAGCAGAATCTAATGCATTTTGCAGGGCGCTTTGGTCAGGCTCATTTGATTCATTTTCATCCGTTGAATCAAATGATTCCTGTAAAGTGTCATCTGAAACTTGCGGTGCATAGGATTCCAAACCTGTATCGGTTTCGGCGGCAAAGTTATTTTGCGAACCGCATCCCGCCAGAACTAATATAAGCATAAGCGACAATACAAAAGTTGCTTTTCTCATTCAAACGCCCCGTCTTTCCGCTCATTCAGGTATTTTTGCATCGCTTCACGGATAAATCCGGCTTGCGTCAACTCATCCTCTTTGAGCGCCGCCTTCCATTGGGCGATAAGTTCTTTGTCGAGCTCCGCCCTTACAACCGTATAGGCGCCATTGTTATATTTCCGTTTTGACTTGGCGCTGGTCTTTCCCATGTGCTCGCCTTCTTACACCATCTTTATCACCCCCACAATATCATACTCCGCCGAGTATGTCAAGTTTTTTGTTTGCTATTCGTTTTTTTGCGTATGTTTTTATTCGGGTTCAGGTTCATTGCCGCTGGATTCTAACGCGACACCGGTATCCCGCAGCCAATCCAGATAGCCGTCCGGGTCTCCGATGACCGCGCCGCCGAACAGTTCTTCTCGCATTTCTGCGATGGTAATAGTCAAATCACTTTCATCGGCGCAAAAGCGTCGCTCGTCCGAAATTCGCCCGTATTTGTAATACTCGTTTATGACATTGCGCCCGTCTTTCCAGTAATCCCAATCATAGGTTTTCTTCTCGTCGGAGGTAAAGACGACATCCACAATGAACGGTGGCTGCGCTCTTTGGAGTATCATACCCGCGTGGCGTGCATAA
>JAISRF010000038.1 GCA_031273775.1 Oscillospiraceae bacterium | reverse complement strand
CACCATAGACGGAATTGACGTGCGCGAGTTTTCGTTAGGCTTCCTGCGGGAAAGCGTGGCCATGGTTTCTCAGGAAACGTTTATTTTCATGGGCACCGTGGCGGAAAATATCGCCTATGCCCGACCCAGAGCCAGCAGGGAGGAGATTATCTCCGCCGCCATATCCGCCGCTGCCCACGATTTTATCATGAAGCTGCGCGACGGGTACGATACCGTAATCGGGGCGCGGGGGCAACAGCTCTCAGGCGGGGAACGCCAGCGAATTTCAATCGCCCGAGCCATTTTGGCGAACCCGGCCATTTTGATTCTTGATGAAGCGACCGCCGCCGTTGACACCGAAACCGAGCGAAAAATTCAGAACTCGTTAGAGCAATTGGCAAAGGGGCGCACCACCATCGCGATCGCGCATCGGCTTTCCACGTTGCGTAGCGCGGATCGGTTAGCGGTCATGGAACACGGCAAAATCACCGAAGAAGGAGACCACGCCGAGCTTTACGCAATAAAAGGTATCTATTACGACCTTGTGACCAAGCAGAATCAGGCGCTGGCGGCACGCTTGCTCAACATCACGGAGGGAGAGACATTTTGATGAACACATTGGAAACCGCAGCAAACATCACTACCCGGGAAATCACCCCGGAAAACGCGGTTTTTCGTGAGACAGACGGAGGTTTTGTCTCGCTTAGCTTCGGTGGCGAAAGCTATGACCGGTTCCGCGCGTCGCGTTGCTTCCCGTTCACCGCGCCGGATGAATATATTTCCATCCGCAAGGCGGACGAAAAAGCCGAAGAGATCGGAATGATACGCAGGCTCTCGGATTTTCCGCCGGATGTCGCCGCTCTGTTAAAAAAACAGCTTGATCTGCACTATTTCACCCCGGTGATTACAAAAATCCTTAGCGCACGGGATGAATATGGATACGGATATTTTCACGTTCAAACCAATCAAGGCGAATTGCGGTTTATTACGCGCATGGACAGTTCCGCGTTTATCTTCCTTTCAGACAAGCGGGTGTTGGTGGTGGATATTGACGGTAACCGCTTTGAAATTCCCGATATGACGGCGCTTGGCAGGCAGGAGCAAAGAAAGTTAGAGTTGTTCTTTTAATCAGATAACAAACTTTATACGAACAAGGGAACCGTAAAAATGCTGTTAAACTATAAACTTCCAGAAAATATAAAACTAAAATTTGCCGCCGAGGGGCTACCTGCGGGCGATATTGTTTATTCCGCGCCAGTTGACCTTGATTTGGCCGGCAATATCGCCAAAAACAGTTTTTTCGCCGCCACCGCCGCCCGACTGTGTTTCCTGCCGGAAACCGGTTCCGCCACGACCTTTGAGTTTTCCGCGCTTGACGAAATCAAGTGCGAACCGGCGGTAAACTGCGGCTTAATCATTTTGGCGATGAACAATCAAAAAGCGCAGACTGAGAACGATTCTCGACACTCAACGCTCAATTCTCAATCCTCAGTTTTCGACTCTCAACCGAGTCAGAAGAGTTCCCTGCAGCTTCTCGCACGGGTTTCCATGAAGCACATCACACGGTTTTCGTACATTGCTCGCGGCGTAAACCTGCTGATTGCCGGGGATCCTTCACCCGTTTACAGCCCGGAGCGCGAAACGACCTGCCCAAACTGCGGGCGCGCCTTACCCGGCACCAACCGCTGCCCGCGTTGCTCAGGCCGGATGCACAGCCTGAGCCGAATAATTACGTTGGCGGCGCCTTACAAATTCCGGTTTCTGCTCATTTTTCTCACCATGTCCGCCGTTTCGCTGTTCCAAATTTTTTTGCAATGGGTACAGAAAAACTTCATTAATAGGCATATTGTAACCGGAAGCGGCACAGTTTCGGATGTCGCGTGGTTTTTGGCGGCATTTGCCGGTTGCACCGCCGTTGTAATTGCCGGGACAGTGCTGAAAAATCTGCTCAGTGTGCGGCTTGGCTCAAAAATCAGCCGCGATTTGCGCGCCGCACTCTTTACAAAAATTCAGCTTCTGTCCATGCGGTTTATAAACGGGCGGCAGACCGGCGAACTGATGAACCGCGTTGTTCACGACACCGGAGAAATCCGCGGGTTTATGGAAAATGCCTTTTCCGGCATGTTTACCGTCATCATCACCATGTCAACCGCGCTGACCGCAATGCTGATTATGGATCCGCTTCTGACCCTTGCCACAGTGATTTTCATGCCCGTGGCGCTCATGATTACGCGGGTGTTTCAACGGCGGACAAAGCGAATGAACCACCTGCAAAGGCGGCGGGACGACCGGCTGAATAACCGCCTGCAGGATGTCTTGATGGGAATCCGTGTAGTAAAGGCGTTTGGTACAGAGGAACGCGAGGCGGAGATGTTCGACCGCCAAAATGCCGGTCTTACCGAGGCGACTGTGCGTAACGAGCTCTTTTGGGCGACATTATTTCCGTTTTTGACCTTTATCATGGGAATCGGGTTATATATCGCCATGTTTTTCGGCGGTAAAAACGTGCTTAACGGGCGGTTTATGGCCGGGGATCTCACCCAGTTTTTGGCTTACGCCGGAATGCTGTACGGCCCCTTGGGCTGGATTGCCCATCTGCCCCGCGCCATTATGCGCCTGCTGACCGCCATTGAGCGAACATCTGACATTCTGGACGAGGAAACGGAATTGTCCGCGCCTAAAGAGCCTAAACTGCCGGAATTCGGCGGGGAGATTGCTTTTCACAATGTATCTTTCGGTTATGTTCCCTATCTGCCCGTTTTGAAAAATGTTAGCTTTACCGCCAAACCGGGCGAGATGATTGGCATTGTAGGGGCGTCCGGTAGCGGAAAATCGACCATCATAAACTTGCTGATGCGCCTGTACGATGTTGGAAGCGGCAGTATAACCTTAAACGGGAAGGATTTGCGCGAACTGGACGCAAACGCCTATCATAGACAACTTGGCGTTGTCTTGCAGGAAACTTACCTGTTTTACGGCACAGTGCAGAATAATATCCGGTATTCAAAGCCGGACGCAACCTTTGAAGAAGTGATTGAGGCCGCGAAAACCGCCAATGCTCACGATTTCATTACCGCATTGCCTGACGGCTACAACACGCTGATCGGTGAAGGGAAAAACCATCTTTCGGGCGGCGAACGCCAGCGGATTGCCATTGCCCGCGCCGTGCTGAACAACCCGGGAATTTTAATACTTGACGAGGCAACCAGCAGTTTGGATACCGACAGCGAGACCAAGGTTCAGGAAGCGCTTGCCCGCCTGACGGCGGGGCGTACGACCTTTGCCATTGCGCACCGGCTTTCCACACTGCGGAACGCCGCCCGCCTGATTGTGCTTGACAACATGACGGTGGCAGAAGTCGGCACCCATGCCCAGTTGATAAAACAGCGCGGGATATATTACGGGTTGGTGACGGCGCAGCTGCAATTGCATAGGGCAAGCGCGGAATAACGCGCGGTACGGATTTTGCCTGTTTGACAGTGAATATACCGATTTTCGTATTGCTGAATGCTGCTTATGAATTCGCCGTTGATTTCCTTTACGGTTAAAGACTTCGTTTCTTCGCTGATTAACGCCGGAAATGTGCGGACTGGGAGTTTTTTTGAAAAATGGAAAAAAAATGGTATTGACAAGTCGAGCCAGGTGCATTATAATAGTTCTTGCGCTTTGCGGCGGTATAGCTCAGTTGGCTAGAGCATGCGGTTCATACCCGCAGTGTCACTGGTTCAAATCCAGTTACCGCTACCAAATGAGTTTTTAGATTTTAGCGCTGAGATTATAGATAATAAAAATCCAGGTTGTCTTTTGAAATGAACACTAAACTGTCTAAGCGTTAAACGCTAACCTCTAAAATCTAATTAGGCCCGTTGGTCAAGCGGTTAAGACACCGCCCTTTCACGGCGGTAACATGGGTTCGATTCCCGTACGGGTCACCAAAACATTTCAAAGGCGAACCCTGATAGCCCTCGCGGTTGTTGGGGCTCTCGTCTTTGCCTGGAATTTCTTTCAAGCGCGGGCTACTGGAAATGAGTTAAATAAATTGGGAATGCTTCAGTTAATCTTAGGGCGGGCAGGCAGCGGAAAGACCCACAGAATCCGGCAAATGGCAGCGGATTTTGTGCGCTCCAGCGGCGAAAACGCCATTATGCTTGTTCCGGAACAGTTTTCCTTCGAAACCGAACGAGCCATGTTGCGCCTGATGGGAGAAACCCGTTCCGGCTCTCTGGAAGTGCTTAGCTTTACCAGCCTGTACCGCCGGGCGGCGCGCGAATTCGGCGGGTTTGCGGGGGTAGAGCTTTCCGAAGGCGGCAAGGTGATTCTCTTAGGAACCGCCCTTAAGCGTTTACATAAAACTTTGAACATATACCGGGGATTTGAGCGCAGGCCGGAAATCGCGGAATCTTTACTTGCGCTATTCGCCGAGTTTAAAATGGGAAACATCACGCCGGGAAACCTTGAAACAGCGGCGTTTAAAGCAAAAAACAGCCGCCTTTGCCAAAAACTTCTGGAGCTTTCTCAAATATTCCTTATGTTCAATTCTTTAGTTGACATAAACCAATATAATAATCCCCAGGACGATCTGACCAAACTGGCGGGGCTGTTTGAAAAGCACCGATTTTTGGCAGGCAGAACGGTGTACATCGACTCCTTCAAAGGGTTCACCGCCCAGCAACTTGCCGTATTGCGTTTTGTGCTGGAACAGGCTGAAACGGTAACCATCACACTTTGCGCGGACAGCCTTGACGACTATGATGGCGGCGTGGGCGTCTTTTCCAACGTAAAAAAAACCGCCAACACCATCATGAATTTGGCGCGGGAAAGTCACATAAAAACCGCCTCGCCGGAGATTTTGCCGGAACCCGCGCGTTTTTCCCACCCGCACCTTCTAAAGCTGGAACGCGAGCTTTTCCGGGGCACGGAAATTGAAGAAGATAATTGTACGGGCGACCATCTCCGGTCGCCCGCTTCCGCCACGCTCGTCTGCGCGGTCGATTCTCCTGTCAGCGTGTTTGCCGCCGAAACCCCGTATGCGGAGGCGGAGTATGTTGCGCGCGGCATCCGCCTCCTGGTTCGGCAGGGTGTCCGGTACCGGGAAATTGCCGTAATCGCGCGGGATATTGGTAAGTACAGCGGCATTATAGACGCTTGCCTGGACCGCTTTGACATTCCTTATTTTGTGGACAGCCGCCGCCCGGTTGCGGATTTTCCGCTGATTCGCCTCTGTCTTTCGGCGGTTGCGGCGGTATGCGGAGGTTTTTCCTCAGAACATATTTTTGCCTGTCTTCACTCCGGGCTGGCCGGGATGTCTCTTCTGGAAACAGCGCAGCTTGAAAATTACGCCTACATTTGGGATATCGATCGTGAGGCCTGGCTTTCCAATTTTACGGGAAGCGCGGAAGGATTTGACGGCAAACGCGGCGGCGGGAAACCTCCGGATGAAGTGAACGGTTTCAGAAAGAGAGTTATCGCCCCCCTGATCCGTCTTCGTGACAGGCTGAACACCGCGGAGGGGAAGCCCGGCTGCGGCGTGGAGTTCTGCAAGGCGGTAACCGACTATTTGATTGACATTAATTGTGCTGAGGAACTGAAACGCTATGCCGGGGAAATCTCGCAAAGCGGCGACCGAGAGCTTTCCGTCCTGCAAAAACGTTCGTGGGACATTTTAATGGGTTTGCTTGACGAAACGGCGACGGCGCTCTCAGGAGTGGACGTAACCCCGCGGGAATTTGCGTGGTTGCTCAACCTGCTGGTTAAAAACAGCAGTCTCGGCGCCGCGCCCAATGAACTGGACGAGATCAATATCGGCTCCGCAGACAGAATGCGCCCCGCCGAGCCAAAGGCGGTTTTTGTGCTTGGCGCCAACAGCGAGGTGTTTCCGGAAAGCATTTCCTCCGCCGGGTTGCTGACCGCTGCGGACAGGCAGGAACTCTGCCGTTTGGGTTTGGAGATTGCCGACTGTGCCGAAGCCGCGGCGGTGGACGAGCTGTTTTTGGCTTATTCCGCCCTTTGCGCCGCGTCGGAAAAGGTATTCGTCACATACTCAAAATCCGGTGTTCGCGGAGAGGAAAAGGAACCCGGAGAAATCGTCAGCGAGATAATCCGCATATTACCCGGCTGTCAGTCTCAGCCGGAGAAAAACGCGCTGAACCGTTACTCGGCTCCCATTCCCGCACTGGAAGCGATTGCGCAGGAGGAGTATTCAACTTCCGTCAGAGCAAATAGAGACCACGAAAAATCCTCAACGCTCAATTTGAGTTCCGCGGAACTCACCGCTGCGGCCCGGCAGTGTCTTTTGGAAAATCCGCAGACTGCAAAACTGCTCAAAATTTTAGATTCAGCCGCGCAAAATCCGCAGTTTTCCCTCTCGACACGCACATCAAAGGCACTTTTCGGCAACGACATTTCAATTTCCGCTTCCAAAGCCGAAACTTTTTTCAAATGCCGGTTTTCGTTTTTCTGCCGGTACGGCCTGCGGGCAAAACCTGTGCGCCGCGCACAATTGGACGCCATGCAACGGGGAAATGTTGTACACTGGGTACTGGAACATATGGTCGAAAAATACGGCGGTAACGGGCTCACAGTGCTTGACCCGCGGGAACTCAGCACAGCGGTGCGCGAATTATTGGCCGCGTATTTACATGAATTTTTAGGCGGGCATGAAGACAAATCTCAGCGGTTTCATTATTTATTGGAGCGCATCGCCGTGTCGCTGGAAAGCCTGATTACGCGTATTGGCGATGAATTTGCCCAAAGCGAATTCCGCCCCGCGGGAACCGAGGTCGAAATTTCAGAAGACAAAGTAAAGCCAATCACTTTGATGCTGCCGGACGGCGGAACAGTAAGCGCAATCGGTTCAATTGACAGGGTGGACACCTTTACAT
>JAISRF010000013.1 GCA_031273775.1 Oscillospiraceae bacterium | reverse complement strand
CCCGCAGTGTGATTACCGTTTTGGCCAAAAAAGGCATAATAGAATTTTTTGAGCGCGAGGTTTACCGCAGTCCTTTCCGGGAAGCTCCCTCCCCTGCCCCGACCGGGGAAATTGTTCTGACGGACGAACAGCAATGGGCCTTTGAGGGGTTGCTGAAGCAATACGGCGATATACAAAACGGGAATGAAGCATCCCCTGCGGCAAGCAACGGTGTATCGGTTCGTGGCGCACCACAATCGGCTTCATCAAGCTCTCTCGGAGTTAAAAGCGAAACCGCGCTGCTATACGGCGTGACCGGAAGCGGAAAAACACAGGTGTTTCTAAAACTGGTGCAGGAAATTTCCGGTCAGGGCCGTGGCGTGATTGTCATGATTCCGGAAATCGCGCTGACCCCTCAACTGCTCGCCCAGTTCCGGGCGAGATTTGGCGATAAAGTGGCGCTTTTTCACAGCGCCATGCCGCTGGGACCGCGGCTGGACGAGTGGAAACGCGTAAAAAACGGCGAGGCCCAAATCGCCGTGGGCACCCGTTCCGCCGTGTTCGCGCCCTTTGAAAATCTCGGGCTGATTATTATGGACGAGGAGCAGGAACAGACTTACAAAAGCGAGGTCGACCCCCGCTTTCACGCTCGGGACGCCGCCCGCTTCCGTGCCCGCTTTCACGGTGCGCTGTTACTTCTGGCTTCCGCCACTCCATCGGTGGAAACGTATGCTCAGGCTGTAAACGGACGGTACAAGCTGTTTTCGCTCACCAAACGTTACGGTCGGGCATTGCTCCCCGCAGTGGAATGCGCCGATATGCGAGCGGAGCTTTTTGAGGGCAATACCGGTGTGTTTTCGCGGTTGCTACTCGACAATCTGCGGGAAACTTTATCAAACCACCAACAAGCAATTTTGCTGCTCAACCGCCGCGGGCATAACACATATGTTTCCTGCGCAGCGTGTGGATTTGTGTTCAAGTGTGAAAATTGCAGCATCAGCATGACCTACCATTCAGCAAACCATCGGTTGATGTGCCATTATTGCGGATATTCTACGGAACTGAGGTACGCTTGCCCGCAGTGCGGACAACAAAGCGTACGCTTTTCCGGGCTGGGGACGCAGCGCGCCGAAAGCGAGCTCGCCGCCATGTTCCCCGAAGCGCGGATCCTCCGCATGGACGCCGATACCACGCTTGCCCGGTTTTCGCACGAAAAATATTTCAACGCCTTCGCAAACCGTGAATATGATATACTACTCGGTACGCAAATGGTGGCGAAAGGGCTGGATTTTCCGCACGTGACATTGGTAGGGGTTCTTGGCGCGGACAACGCCTTGTTTTCGGACGATTTTCGCGGCATAGAGCGCACGTTTTCACTTTTAACCCAAGTGGCGGGCCGTTCGGGACGGGGCGGGACACCCGGTAAGGCAATCATACAGACCAATGACCCACAAAACCCGGTGATTGAGCTGGCGGCAAAGCAAGATTATCCCGCGTTTTACGAACATGAAATGCTGGCAAGGCGTCTTATGCGTTACCCGCCGTTTTGCGATATTTGCGTACTGGCGATTTTTGCCGCCGATGAGGAATTGGCGCACGCCGCCGCCGGTTGGGTGTTGAAAAAGCTGAAAGATTTGGCGGGTGGAGCATTTTCGGATGAGCGGATGATTGTACTGGGACCTTCCCCCGCGGCGGTTCCGAGAGTAGCGGGAAAATACCGGGAAAAACTGATTATCAAGTGCAAAAATTCGCGGAGATTCCGGGAAATGGTCACCGCGGTAATCTGCGCGTTCCGGTCGGTAAACAGCTTCAAAAATGCCGCGCTTTCTGCGGAAATAAACCCGGAACACGTTCTATAGTTAATAATTAAGAGTTAAGAGTTAATAATTATTCAACTTTTTATCAACTATTAACTTAGAGGAGTTATCTAATGGCGATTAGAAACATCATTAAGGACGGCGACGAAATTTTACACAAAAAGAGCCGTCCGGTCGAGCAATTTGACGAAAAGCTCGGGCAGCTGCTGGACGATATGCGCGACACCATGAAAGACGCGGAGGGTGCCGGACTTGCCGCCGTGCAAGTGGGTATTCTGCGTCGCGTGTGTGTCATAGACGTAGGGGATGGCGTTATTGAACTGGTTAATCCGCAAATTGTGGAAATTTCCGGTGAAGAGGAAGACTTGGAGGGCTGTCTTTCATTTCCCGGCGTCTGGGGGCTTGTCACCCGCCCGGAAACCGTGAAGGTAATGGCGAAAAACCGCCACGGGAACAATATTATGGTTAAGGGCACAGGCTTGAAAGCGCGGGCGCTTTGCCATGAAATTGACCACATGAACGGCGTGGTTTTCAAAAGCTTCATCTCCAGGTTCCTCAACGAAAAAGAGGTGGAACGGTACAATCGGCGCAAGAAAAAAGGAGGAAAATAAGTTAACTGTTTTCAAACAAAATATTCATGATTTAGCAACGCGAAAAGGATACAATAAATTTGCGGGGACGATTGCCAATCGTCCGTGAGAATCACTGTTCGCAAAATTTCCCGGCAAAAATCCCCTGCTGCGGGCGGATGACATCCGCCCCCGCAATCCTGAATCTTTCTACGCGGAGGTGTTTGCTTTGCGCGCGATTTTCTTTGGAACACCGGAATTTGCGGTGCCGGCACTTTTGGCGCTCGCGAAATCGGCGGATCTTTTGGCGGTTTTCACACAGCCGGACAAACCCGCCGGGCGCGGGCTTTCGCTGTTTCCGCCGCCGGTCAAGGTCAAAGCGCTGG
>JAISRF010000205.1 GCA_031273775.1 Oscillospiraceae bacterium | reverse complement strand
GATATGCCGCGCCGATGGGCTCGTAATCGACGGAGGCGCCAGACAGCTGAAATCCGGTCAATTCCGGAAATACACCCGGCCCAAACAACTCTGCGGCGGCGGCGCGCACCTCGCTCCCGGGGAGCAGAACCGCGCCCAATTCGTCATACCTCGGGTTTTCCAGCCGGGAAAGGGCAAGCCATACGGAAACCTTAAGCATCAACTCGTTGTCAAGCTTTTGTGGAGATTCGAAGGTTGGTGGATCAAACATGGTCAATGGCTTAATTTTTTCGGCGTAGCGGTCAAGTTCCGCCTGTGTTGCGCTGTGTGCCCTCTCGACCGCGAATCGGTACACGGTACTGCCAACAAAATACACGCCCACGGCGGCGAAAATTATAATCAGCGCCCCCGTCAAGGCTGCCCAGCGGTTTTGCGGCATAAACTGATTTTTCGCGCCGCGTCTGCCTCGTCTAACTTGAGCGCGAAGCGGCTCCACCTCTATTTCGCGATTTTTCCGCTCTCTGACCGGCAAAAAAACACTCCCTTGATTTCACTTGTCAACTGTCAACTTACGGTCTATGACCGCACTTGCCCATTCCCGTTGATAATATATTTCACGGTGGTCAGTTCCCGTAAGCCCATGGGACCGCGGGCGTGGAGCTTTTGCGTGGAAATTCCGATTTCCGCTCCGAATCCGAATTCGCCGCCGTCGGTAAAGCGGGTGGACGCATTTACGTAAACCGCCGCGGAATCAACAGCTTGGGTGAACAAGCGGGCGTTTTCGTAATTTTCGGTTACAATCACCTCGCTGTGGCCGCTGGAATATTTGGCAATATGCTCCACCGCCGCATCCAAAGAAGGCACTACCCGCACTGCCAGAATAGTTTCGCCGAATTCCTTGTAATAATCCTCTTCAGTGGCGGGAAGCGCGATGGAACCCAGAATTCTTTGAGTTACTCCGCACCCCCGGATTTCCACGTTATGCGCGGACAGCCGTTGCTTGATCATCGGCAGGAATTTTTCGGCAACCGCCTCATGCACCAGCAGAGTTTCCAGCGCGTTGCACACGGAAGGCCGGGAGGTTTTGCCGTTGTCCACAATATTCGCCGCCATGCCCAGGTCTGCGGATTCATCCACAAAGGCATGACAATTACCTACTCCGGTTTCAATGACCGGCACGGTCGCGTTCTCCGCCACTGCTCTAATCAGTCCCGCCCCGCCGCGGGGAATCAACACGTCAATCAATCCGTTTGCCCGCATCATCCCATTGGCGGATTCGCGGGACGGATCGTCTACGACGGTCACGCAGTCCTGTGGCAAGCCGTTATCTTTCAAGGCCGCCCGCATCAGCGTACCCAAAGCCGTACAAGAATTCAGAGCGTCCCGTCCGCCACGCAAAATGACAGCGTTGCCTGCCTTAAGGCAGAGCGCCGCGGCGTCCACGGTAACATTGGGCCGGGCTTCGTAAATAATGCCGACCACGCCCAGCGGTACGCGAATTCGTTTGATGTCCAAACCGTTGGGGCGGACAAAGCCCTCACTTTGCCCCAAAACCTCGGCTTGCGTGGCGATTTCCTCCGCGCCGACGGCCATGCATTCAATCCGCTTGAGGTTGAGGCGAAGCCGGTCGAGTAGGCTTTCAGACATCCCGGCGATTTTGGCGTGGGTGACGTCCTTGGCGTTAGCGGCAAGGATTTTTTCCGCGTTTTTGCGCAAGCTCTGGGCGATTTCGAGAAGCGCTGACGTGCGCCGGTCGCTGCCCGAAGCCGCAAGTGTACGTGCGGCGGCTCTGGCGTTTTGTGCGATTCTTGTAATGTCCACAGAAAAACCCCCGGTTTTTTAAATTGAGAGTTAAAAATTCTTAATTCTGTTGCGGCTCCACCGCAAAGTATGTTCCCACGTTTTCCCCATCAAACAGCTTGTAAAGGTTATTGGGATTACGACCGTTTATAATAAATGTGCCAATGCCGTGCTTGGTGGCGTATTTCGCGGCATCCAGTTTGGTCACCATACCGCCGGTGCCTCGTTTTGTGCCGATTCCGCCCGCGCTGTTTACCATGTCCTCCGTGACCCGATCCACAAAGGGAATCAGCCCGGCCTTCGGGTTGGCGCGAGGGTCGCTGTCGTACAGCCCGTCGGTGTCGGTCAGAATAATCAACGCATCGGCGTTCACCAGCGCGGCGACAATGGCCGAAAGCCTGTCGTTGTCACCAAAGGCAATGCCTTCCAGTTCCTCTGTGGAGATACTGTCGTTTTCGTTTACGATTGGGAGTATCCCGCGGTTGAGCAGTTCGTTAAAGGTATTGATTGCATTTTGTTTGCGGGTTTCATCGTCAATGACATCGCGGGTGAGCAGAATTTGCCCCACCACCCTGCCATACCCGGAAAAAAAACGATCGTAAAGCGCCATCAGGCTACATTGGCCTACTGCCGAAACCGCCTGACGCTCCCTGATTAATTGAGGTCGCTCACCCAAATTCATGCGGTTCATTCCTACCGCCACCGCGCCGGAGGTAACCAGAACCGCCTCCCGCCCGGCGTTCTGCAGATCGGAGAGTACCTGTGTCAGTCGTTCCATCAGCCTTAGATTCGGCTTGCCGTTCTCATGCGTCAGCGTTGAAGTGCCGACCTTTACCACCGCGCGCTGAATCTTTTTATGTTCCATATAACATTTTACTCCTACCAGCTCACAGTACCGGTTTAGTATAGCATACATTAAAAAATATTACAATATTTTTTTCGCTGAATATTTTCCATGAATTACCTTTACAATTAAAGTGTAACAAAATATAACGAAGTTCAATATGCTGATACTAAAGATTTTATTAAATGGAGGACTACATAATGGGAATGGGATATTTAACAGTTAAAGCAAGCATGTCAAACGAGACCGTACCGGTAACAGATGCCAGCGTATTCATCAAAAATGCGGACGGAGACATTTTATACAGTCTGAAAACAAACGATTCAGGAAAAACCGAAAAAGTCGCGCTGACCGCGCCGGACAAGGAATATTCACTTGACCCGAATTATGACGGAATTCCTTATTCCGTTTGTGACGTAGAGGTAAGCAAGCCGGGTTTTATTACCAAAACAATCAAAGGCGTGCAGATATTTGACACGATAGAATCGGTTGAAGAAGTAGAGCTGCACCCCGCTTTAGAAAACGTGGTTTCTGAACATGTGATCGAAATCTCACCGCATAAACAGGTATTACATACATCGCGCATTCAAGAAGGCTCATCGGAACTTGCGGCAGGAAGAGCATTGCAATGGGTCACCATTCCTGATTATATTACCGTGCATCTGGGCAGCTACACAAACACCGGCGCCCGTAATGTCAGGGTGCCATTCCCGCTTTATGTAAAAAATGTGACGGCGAGCGAAATTTATGCCACCTGGCCTGAAGCTTCTCTGGAAGCGAATATCCGCGCGATTATGAATTTCGCGCTTAACCGGGTTTATACCGAATGGTATCGCATCAGGGGATATAATTTTGATATAACCAGTTCAACCGCAACGGATATGAAATTTACAGAAGGCAATAATATTCCGACCAATATCAGCGTGATTGTTGACAGGATAATGGGAGAATATTTGCGCCGTCCCGGCCATAATGAGCCTTTTTTTACCGAATTCTGCGACGGAAGAACCGTAAGCTGCGCGGGAATGTCACAATGGGGGACGCTTGACCTGGCTAACCGGGGATATGCGCCTCTACAAATTCTGCGATATTATTATCCCAGTGATCTGATGGTAGATAACGCTCCGATTACGCCAATAACCGAATCATTTCCCGGAATAGATTTATCTCTGGGGAGCCAAGGGCCGGATGTCGAGTTAATGCAGAAATACCTGAACCGGATCAGACAAAATTATCCGCTGATTCCCAATATAGCGAATCCCAACGGCATATTTGGGGCAGATACGGTTAACGCGGTAAGAACCTTCCAGCAAATTTTCAGCTTGCCGCAAACCGGTGTCATAAACCGGGCTACCTGGAATAAAGTTTCCTGGTATTATGTGGCGGTCACGAAGCTTGCGGAGCTGACCAGTGAAGGCGATCGGATTGTACCGGGCACAATCCCGCCGAATACGGTGATCCGCGTGGGTAATCAGGGAGGACTGGTTTTCAGACTTCAATATATGTTATCTTACGTCGCTCAGTTTTACTCCGAAGTTCCGGAGACCGCGCAAGACGGCTCGTTCGGCTCAGGCACAAGAAACGCTGTAGTCGCGTTTCAAAACAGGTTTGGCCTGACCGCGGACGGCGTTGTAGGCCCGGCCACCTGGGCCATGCTGTATGAAGTGTACTTAGCCAATAAAGGAAACGTTCCGGAGCCGGCGCCAACCCCCGGAGATCCCATTGTACGGCAGATACAGACAATACTGAATCAGCGGTACGGCACAAACCTGACAGTCGATGGTATTTTCGGGAACGCAACGAAATCCGCCATCGTAATAGGGCTGCAAACAGAGTTGAACAGGCAGTTTGGGCGTAATTTGAGTATTGACGGCGTTTGGGGACCGGCTACCAAGGCGGCTACCGTAACCGTGCGCCCGGGCGCCGCGGGCAATATCACGTATCTGATACAGTCCGCGCTGTATTCGAGAGGATATAGCGATGTAATCCCTGATGAGGTATTCGGCCCGGCCACCGAGGCGGCCGTGCGGGCATTCCAAAGGGCTCAAGGCTTGACGGCGGATGGTATTGCGGGGCCTAACACACAGGATAGGCTGTTCCGTTAATAAGTTTAGAGGTTGTCTGCTTATTCCCCCGTGACGGTGATATTCAACTTTGCGGAAATGCCGGGGTAAAGCTTGATCTCGGCAGTGTAGTCTCCGAACTGCTTGATAT
>JAISRF010000162.1 GCA_031273775.1 Oscillospiraceae bacterium | reverse complement strand
GGAGGGATGTGCCGAAACGCTGGCGACCTTTCGTTCCGCACTGGATAGAATGAAAGAATTTGACGATTTTGTGTTTTGCTGTGCGGGTGCGCAGTGCTACAAATGGGTGGAAGAAAACGCTCCCGGTATGTTCGAGGAGGTTCGCGCGAGGGTAAAGGAAGGCCGATGGTCTATTGTGGGCGGTTGGTGGATTCAACCCGATTGCAATATGCCGGACGGTGAGACCTTTGTGCGTCATTCGCTCTACGGGCAGCGGTATTTCAAAGAGAAATTCGGCGTGACGGCGAAAACCGGATATAATGTCGATTCCTTTGGACACAATCAAATGCTTCCGCAGATCCTCAGAAAAAGCGGCATGGAAAATTATGTGTTTATGCGTCCGGGTCCGCACGAAAATCAGCTGCCCGCTTCACTTTTTTGGTGGGAAGCGCCGGACAAAAGCCGTGTGCTTGCCTACCGGATTCCGGTCAGCTATACCTTTCGAGGTGAATCTACCGGGGAAATGCGGGAAGCGCTTGATCGCTCTATCAAGGAAATCACAGATTTGCAGGACATTGACGTGATGTTCTTTTACGGCGTCGGCAACCACGGGGGAGGTCCGACGGTCAAAAATTTGGAGATGATACACGAGCTGCAGTCCGAACGGGGCGAAGAGATGATTATCGATGCTCCCGATGCGTATTTCGATGATATTAGGAAAATGAATCTTGAGCTTCCGGTTGTCACCGCCGGACTTTTGCATCACGCGGCCGGCTGCTATGCCACTATGTCCGAGGTGAAGCGGCTGCACCGACTGGCCGAGCAGCGGATGAACGCCTGTGAAAAGCTCTGTGTGCTGTCAAGTGTGCTGACAAACACCGAATACCCGCTGGAAAGGCTGGGAGCGGCATGGGAAAATATTCTGTTCAACACCTTCCACGACGTTCTCTGCGGATGCAGTATCAAAGAAGCCTACAACGATGTATTTGCGTTTTACGGTGAAACCCTAAGTGTGTCATCCAAGCTTTTGAACACCGCTGCCGGGCGCATATCGTGGAATATCGACACCATGCCGGGCATCCCCTTTTATCTTTCCAAGGAAAAGCATTTGCATTTGTATGAAAAGGAGCAGTTGGGCGTGCCTGTGGTGGTATTCAACGCCAACGCTTTTGAAGAGACACGTCTTGTTCGTATCCGTGAAAAACAGATGACCTGCGTGGAGGACGATACACGTACCGCAGTCAGCCATCAAATCGTAACAGGCAATCGCGAGGACGGAAGCAGGAACGCAATCACCGAGGACACCGTTTTTGAGACGCGAGTTCCCGCGCTGGGATACAGGGTTTATTGGATCTATTTGGACAAACCGCCCGCTGTACCCGATAAAATCGCCGAGAGTGACTTGCATATATCCAAAAACGTGATGGAGAACAGCCTTTACCGCCTGACCTTTGACGAACAAAACGCGTCGGTCGAAATTTACGATAAGAAAAACCGAATTATACTGGCCGCCGCCGCTTCGCTCCCTATTGTAATTGAGGATAATCCGTTTGACACATGGGCGCACGGCTGCAACATATTTGACACCGAGTGCGGGCGTTTTTCCGGGGCTGAATTCGAAATTCTCGACGACGGCCCGGTTATGATACGTATGAGATTTTCATCGCGCTACGAGCAATCTGAAATCGTGCAAATTTTCACTATGCTCAGCGATAATCCGCAAATTCAGGTAGAGGTGTCCGTAAACTGGCAGCAGCCTCATAAACGCTTAAAGTTGGCGTTTCCGCTTACCTCCGCCGAAAATTGCGAATGCGTTTACGATATACCGTACGGCTTTGCAAGGGGAAAGCTTGACAAAGAGGAAACGCCTTGCCAGAAATGGATCGACATCACCGGTCAAATCGGAAATCAAACCTTTGGCATAACGATCATAAACAGCTGCAAATACAGTTTTTCCGCCGGCAGCGAAAACGAGCTGCGCCTGACCGCCGTGCGCAGTCCGCTTTACGCCGATCACAGCGGTTACAGGGATTCACGTCTGACTAATATGGATATCGGAGTCGCCGAGTTCAGTTACGCAATACTGCCCCACACCGGACCGCTTGACCCTTATTCCGCCGTCAAGGCAGCAAAAACCTTTTGCGCCGAGCCATCGGTTGTTATCGAAACCTATCACAGCGGTGAACTCCCTCTCTTGTACAACGGGATTTCGGTAAGCGGCACAGTCGTGGCGGAGGTTATCAAGCGAGCCCAAGAGGACAACGGCACGATACTGCGGCTGTTTGAGGCCGCCGGTAAGCCCTCCGAATCAACAATTGATTTTCCTTTGCTTGGTATTCACTTTACGGCAAACTTTAGCGGTCACGAAATCAAGACATTTTTTATCGGGGACAATAAGCGTGTAAAAGAGGTCAATTTACTTGAATTTTAGTATCAAAATTATGATGAGCAGAAAGCAGGTAATCAGTTTGAAAAAGACAACGTCATTCATCGCAATCGTTTTGTGTCTCTTCGTTTCTCTATCCTTTATTTCGGGCTGCGGCAAAACGCCAAAGGACAGTGCCTCAGATTCCTCTGATTCAAGCCTTGAGAACGGTTCGGACGGCGGGCAGGACGACGGACAGGGCGGCGAATCAGCTGATCAAGGGTTATCCGGATCCGATGCTTCCGATGTTGCGGTTGGCGGCAGCGCGGCGGGCGAAACAAGCAAAGGCAACGGCGGCGCATCGGTGCCGGAGACTGCCAAATATACAATAAAAGCAACGGGATCAAAATACGCGGACGGCATTTATCTGCCGCCACTCACCAAAAAGCAGGCGGCCATCACGTATATGACCAACACCGATTGGGATTTTATTCAAAAGGAAAGCACCGACCTCAGTCCCACTCCCGTTTATCACGCTATGATGGTGTGGAAAGAGGTATATGGCGTTGATGTTAAAATCGAAATGGTTGATTGGGATTCTTTCACCAACCATCTGATTACATCCGTAACGTCGGGAGAGGGACCGGATGTTTTCAGATATGCGGTTCATCCTAGGTGGGCAAACAGCAATCTGGTGGCCGCCTTGGATGACAAATTGGATCTAACCGACCCCGATTACGGAATGGAACATATGAGAGAATATGCCGTTGATGGGAAGATTTACGGGATTTACAGCCAACCCACGGCTATGCCGAATCGAGTTGTGATGTATAACAAAACAAAATTTGAAGAGGCGGGGGAAAAAACGCCGCTCGCGCATTACACAAGCGGTACATGGAATTTCACCCAGTTTGTCAAAACGGCCAAAAATTTAACCTCGGCTGCAGGTGATGAATATGGGTTCTCCGGGACGGGACTGTACCCCACAGGTTTTCCGTGGATGATTCTTAATCCGAACCGTTCGGTCACCAGTATGATTAACGACCCCAATTATCAGAAATGGCTGAGCGCGCGCATCGATCTCTATCAAACCCAAAAAGCGGCGCGTCCGTCCGACAAGCAAATGGACAATTTCCGCACCACTTTCCCCGCCGGGAAAGACGCAATGCTGATAACAAACGGAAAAGAATACGGACAAATCATGGACGATGTGAAGCGAATCGGAAGCAAAAGCGCCTTTGGTTTGGCGCCGATTCCCGCTGAGGATATGATTGGCGAAACACTGCCGCGCGGCCAAAACGCTTCTTATGCGGACGGATTTGCGACCTCGTCCAAGTCCGTTAATCAAACCGGTGCGTTGGAATTTCTGCGGCTGGTCACCAAAATCGGTACAAGAATCGGAAAAAGCCAAGGCGAATTCGGCGCATTGACCAATTATATGACCGACGAGGAAAAACAGGTGTTCCGCGCAATAAAATATCAGGATACGGCATATCTGAAAGGCGGAACGCTGTTGGATTCGACCGGTATAGCGGGACTGGATAATCTGCGCAACACCTATTTGCTGCCGCTT
Source organism: Oscillospiraceae bacterium (assembly GCA_031273775.1). Lineage (GTDB taxonomy): Bacteria > Bacillota > Clostridia > Oscillospirales > Acutalibacteraceae > JAISRF01. The sequence continues at coordinate 14,076 of JAISRF010000162.1, read as the reverse complement.
TACCGTTCCACAAGCACCAAAACTGTGCCCGCCGCCATCAGCGAATTGAACGGACCGCTTAACGCCCTTATTAAGGAATATGAAATCAGTGTCGGTCTGAAGCGCTGACCTTGTACGCAAAAACGGGCGGATTGGAGAAAAAGATATGCGAAATAAGCGTTTATTGGCAAGCATATTGCTTATGTGTCTTCTGTTTTCGACGGCATTCATTTTTCATTCGACTCCTTCCGTGAGCGCCGAGACGGCTCAGGAAACAGCCGTCAGTCTTGCCGAAAGCTCAGATTATGAGGCATATGTCATCAAAGAGGGCGGTATTATCCGTACCCCTAAGGCAGATATCATACCATTAGAAGGAGACCCGGGGTTCGATAAAAACGCGAATCTTATATGGCATTTTTTGGTACCTGACGACGGCTGGTATGCCCTTTCTTTTATCTATCGTTCATTGGATTCAGGCAGCAGCGAACATTTGATGAGTCTGTTTTTAGACGGAGAAATTCCCTTCGGGGACGTGCGGCAGATAGCCCTCCCCCGATATTGGCTTGCCGGAAAGATTACAGCGGACGCGGACGGAAATGATAACCGCACGGCGGCCGAAGCGGATAAAACCGGTCATTTCTACACACTTTGCGACCGTCAGGGTGTGTTAACACATCCGTATGAGCTGCATCTGACAGCCGGCGAACACACCCTCCTTTTGAAACGCGCGGACGGCGAATTTGCAATCGAAAAGCTGCGGCTGTACGCATGGGAACCGCCGCCCTCCAAGGAAGAATATCTTTTGCCGCATGGCGAGGTATATCAGGGCGAAGCTTTGACGCCGGTGGAAGCGGAGCGATTTGTCTCGGCAAACACCATTTCGGTCACAGCGGTCGGCGATATGAGCAGTCCCTTGACCACACCTTATGATATTCACAAGCTGCGGCTGAACACGATGGGCGGCTCCAACTGGAAATATGCCGGAGACCGGGTGGAATGGGCGGTAACCGTTCCCAAGGCGGGTCTTTACGCTCTGACTTTTCGATATAAACAAAGCTACCAGCAGGGACTGACCTCCTACCGCCGGTTATATATCAACGGCGCGGTACCATATACCGAAGCGGAGGCCATCGCTTTCCCCTATGCGGATTCATGGCAGACAAGCGAGCCGGTAATGGTTTGGCTGGAATCCGGCGGCAACACATTGTTTCTGGAAAACACCTTAGGGCCTGCGGCAGATCTGCTGGCGGGGATTAACGGCACGGTGTCCCGCCTGAACACACTTTACCGTCATATTGTTATGATTACGGGAACCACTCCGGATATATACCGTGATTATTCATTGGACATTGAAATTCCGGGCTTAAAGGACGAGCTTCTTGATATTGCATTGGGCATTGATGAGCAGGAACAAGAGCTGTCGCGTTTAGTGGGCGCTGTGGGTCAGTCTTACATACTGCGGGATACTTCCCGCCAGCTCAAAGATATGTCGGATAACCTAAGAACCATCACGGATGGCGGACGTTTGGGACGGATGAAGTCCAACGTTTCCTCTATGGCCTCCCTTGCGATGCGGCTCCGCGAGCAGCCTCTGCTGCTTGATTCCTTCACCTTTTCATCACCTGAGAATCCGTCACAGGTGCGGCAAGCCGATTTTTGGATGATGGCAAAGCACCGCTTGGGGCGGTTTATCGCTTCTTTTTTTTCGAATTACAGCGGCAGTGTGCCGAATGCCGGTCAAACACAGCCATTGACTGTTTGGATAAGCTCGGGGCGCGACCAAATGCAAATCCTGCGGGATTTAATCAATAACGGCTTTGTCTCCGAATATGGGCGGCCGGTGAATTTGCAGTTGGTTGCCGGCTCGGTCTTACAGGCGATTTTGGCCGGCAAGGGGCCGGATGTGGCATTGGGACGCGCAGAAACCGAGGTTATAAATTTTGCCATGCGTGACGCGCTTGTGGATTTGAGCGCGTATCCGGATTACGGTAAGGTTGTGCCGAGGTTCTCCCCGCAAGCCATAAAACCGTATTCGTACGGCAAAGGGGTTTATGCCCTACCGGAAACCCAATCTTTTGAAATGATGTTTGTACGCACCGATATCCTTAATGAACTGAATTTGGAAATCCCCGCAACATGGGATGAATTCACCGAAAAGATTTTTCCGGTTTTGCAAAGAAACTATTTGACGGTTGGAGTGGGAAATCTTAACAACGCGGGCGCGCTCAACAGTATTTTTACCATACTGCTGACCCAAATGGGCGGCTTTCTTTACACTAAGGATTTGCTTGAAACCGACCTGACTGCTCCGCAGGCGCTTGACGCCTTTGATTTTGCTGTTTCTTTATATCGGGATTACGGTGTGCCAACCGAATACGATTTTATGAATCGGTTCAGAACCGGAGAAATGCCCATCGCTCTTGCGCCTTATGTCAATTATAACCTGCTCCAAGCGGGTGCGCCGGAAATCGCGGGGCTGTGGGAAATGACGCCGATTCCCGGAGTTATAAAAGCGGACGGGAGCATCAACAATGCGCAGCTGATGACCAGTACGGCGGCGGTTATTTTCAAAACCTCAAACAAGCAGGATGCGGGCTGGGATTTTTTAAGCTGGTGGACGTCAGCCGTGGTACAGCGGAACTTTGGCTTGCAGCAGGAAGCGGTTTTGGGTTCTTCCGGGCGGTACGCAACGGCCAATTTGGAAGCGATACGCCAACTGTCATGGAACACAAGACAGCTTGATCTGCTTGAATTACAGCGCCGGTCCAGCGACAGCTTTGTTCATATACCCGGCAGCTACTATACCGGGAAGGCACTAAACAACGCGATGGTGATTGCAGTTACCCAAAGCGGCGCCATCGTCCGAGAGGAACTCATCAAATGGGACGAAGCGGTTGACATAGAACTGGAAAGAAAGCGCCGGGAATTTGGATTTACCGGAAGTATGGAGGAAGCCAATTCATGAAACAGGCGGTGGATTACAAACTAAAGCTCGGTTACCGTATGCGGAAAAGCTATATCAGCTATGTGATGATGACGCCTTTTTTGGTCGCCTTCCTTTTCTTTACTGTGCTGCCTGTTTTGGCTGCCGTCCTTCTCAGCTTTACCGATTTTAATATGCTGCAATTGCCCCAAATAACGGGGTTTGATAATTACAAACGCCTGTTTTTAGAGGACGAGGTCTTCCTGACAGCGGTAAAAAACACGATGATACTCACCTTTGTCAACGGACCGATAGGATATCTTGTTGCGTTCTTATTAGCTTGGCTTATAAATGAAATGCCCAATAAGGCGCGCGTTATCATTACTTTTATTTTTTACGCGCCCTCTATTTCCGGCAATGTTTATTTTATTTGGAAATTTCTCTTCAGCGGTGACGCCTATGGATTTATAAACGGCTTTTTAATGCGAATGGGATTTATAAATGAGCCTGTGCTTTGGCTGACAAACGTGGGTACGGCAATGGTTGTCGTCATATTAGTGCAGTTTTGGACATCGCTGGGCGCGAGTTTTCTGGCTTTCATAGCGGGCTTTCAATCGGTGGACAGATCGCAGTATGAAGCGGCGGCCATAGACGGCGTACGAAACCGTTTTGGGGAACTTTGGTATGTTACAATTCCGAATATGAAACCGATGCTGTTGTTTGGCGCGGTCATGCTGATTGCCAATACTTTTTCTGTGGGAGCCGTAACCGATGAATTGACCGGAGGTCATATGAGCATTCAGGCCTCAACACTGACCATAGTCAACCATATGACAGATTATGGTTCGGTGCGCTATGAAATGGGCTATGCCTCGGCAATTGCGGTTATCCTTTTTTTGCTGGTGTATTTCTCCAAGCGTCTCATCTTCCGCTTGCTGCGTTGGTAATTTTGGACTTTACCGGATGATTGCTTATAAAAGGAGACGGATGGATTGGCCAAAAAGATAAATCATTCCATTTTGGGAACCGTTATATTGGGCTTGGTTTTGCTTTTGTTTGGAACATTTATGGCGTTGCCTATGATTTACGCCGTAGGCTCCGCTTTTAAGCCTTTGGAAGAGATTTTTCTTTTTCCGCCTCGTCTTTTACCGCAAAATCCGACCTTCGGGAATTTTAAGCAGATGCAGGATTTGCTTTCCAACCTTTGGGTACCCTTCGAGCGGTATTTATTCAACAGTATTTTTGTTTCACTGGCGAGTACCGGGCTTTATTTGGTCATTGCGACTTTGGCGGCATATCCTCTCGCCAAGCATAGCTTTCCGGGAAAGAACTGGATTCGTGAGATAATTACCATCGCGCTGATGTTCACTGCCTCTGTGACCGGCGTGGTTCAATATCTTCTGATGTCGATGGTGGGTATGATAAATACCTACGCTTCCGTTATTCTTCCGAGTTTAGCCAATACAATGGGCGTGTTTTTGTGTATTCAATATCTGTCCACCCTGCCGGATTCCATGTTGGAGGCAGGCAAGGTGGACGGAGCCGGTGAATTTCGCATTTTTGCGCGGTTGGTCCTGCCTAATATCCGTCCCGTACTCTTCACCGTACTGATTTTTCAGTTTCAGGCGGCGTGGAATATGGCACCCGGCGGCGTTGTGTACAGCGAGGAGTTGAAAACGCTGCCCCTTGTACTGTCTCAAATCGCGACAGCGGGAATATCCCGCGCGGGCGTGGGTTCGGCTGCGGCGCTTGTTATGATGCTTCCGCCTATTATCGTTTTTATCATTTCCCAAAGCAAAGTCATGGAAACAATGGCGCATTCGGGAATCAAAGAATAGGAGGAACAGTATGCAAAAAATCAAGAAAATTCTCTGCTTTACAGCGCTGTTCTTTGTAATATTGATGATGCCCGCGACAGCGGGTTCAAACGGGAAAAGTTATACCTATAACGCGGCCAAAGAAGCGGTTTCCGTTCCAAACCCCTACAATGTCCGCGAGGTATTGGGCGCCGGGCTGTCACTCAGCGAACCCTCGGATATACAAGCTGACGGCGAACATATTTATGTACTTGATTCCGGCAACGCGCGTGTTGTTGTGCTGAATAAAGCATATGCGTATGAGCGCGAAATCGTCTTTTCCAAAGACGGAAATTCTTATAAAACGAACGAACTGACCGGGCTTTGGGTGGACGGGCAGACCTTGCTTGTGGTTGATCACGGCGCAGAATGCATTTTCCGTGCGGATATGCGGGGGCAGGTCACTCAAATTTATACCGCGCCGGAAAATGACGTTTCCCAAACCCAAAAGAATTTTTTGCCGCACCGGGTGGTCACCGACGGGACGGGGTATTTGTACATCCTGCTTGAAAATGAGTACCGTGGGCTGATGGTAATGACCCCTGACGGCGACTTTGTTACCTATTACGGCAGCGTGCAAGTTGAAACGAGCGCTGCGCTGCTGATGGATATGTTCTGGCGGCGTTTTATGACCGATGAACAGATTGCCGCCACCTCAAAATACATACCGGGCGGATATAACAGCGTAACCACCGACGGGTCAGGGTTCATTTACACGGTGCGGGGCATTTCGTCACGAAAAAACGAAATGGTGTGCAAGCTCAATCCCGGAGGTAAGAATGTACTTGCCAATACCGGCGTTTTCGGGGATTACGAAGCAGTCCAAAATGTTTTTACCGACATCGCGGTGGACGAATCGGGCTTTATTTCCGTGATTGATTCAATCGGAAAACGAATTTTTCAATATTCGCCGGATGGCGATCTTTTATATGCTTTCGGCGGCGAGGGCGAGCAGGAGGGGCTTTTTCAAACACCGGTGAGTCTGATATACAACGGCGTTGATTTGTTGGTGTTGGATAAGCAGACAGGGTGTCTGACCATTCTGGAACGGACTGATTTTGCCGCCGAGGTGCAGGAGGCGGTATTGCTTTATCGAAAAGCCCTGTTTGACGAAGCCGGTGTTTTGTGGAAGCGGGTTCTTGCGCAAAACAGCAATTATGAGTTGGCTCATGTTGGGCTGGGAAAAATTGCGGAAGCAAAAAAAGACTACAAGTCAGCTATGTCGCTCTATCGTATGGGCGGTTCAAAGATCGGTTACTCTTCCGCTTTTTATAAATACCGCACACAAGCCCTGCGCAAAAATTTCAGCGTGATTGCGGCTGCGGCGGTTCTTATGGTTCTTTTGGGCGCTCTTTTCCTTCGGTTGCGCAAAAAGAAGAGAACATCTCCCAAATCCGATTGGGAACACGGCGGGAAATTAAAATATATCGGGTTTACGCTCTTTCATCCCTTTGATGGGTTCGGCGAATTGCGCTACAACCGCCAGTACAGTTTGACATATGCAGGCGTCCTTGCGGTTATATGGTTTTTTATCGCTTGCCTCAATTATAATTACAACGGCTATATCTTTAACAGCGAATATCCTGAAGATTTCAATATGCTTATTGTCTTCGGCTCCACGGTTGGAGTGATTGTGCTTTTTGCCCTTTGTAATTGGCTTCTATCCACTTTTTTTGAGGGGAAAGGCACTCTGAAACAAATCACGGTAAGTCTTTGCTATTGCTTGTTGCCTATCATTGCGGGGGCGGTTCTTGAGCTTATCGGAACCAATGTGTTGTCCGCCAACGAGGGCTTCTTCATAACGGTAGTGCGCTCTATCAGCGTGGGGTGGTCGCTGTTTTTGATGTTTGTGGCTATGGGACAGATTAATCAATACGGTTTCAAACGCAACGCGGCCAGTATTTTTTGCTCAATACTCGGTATGCTTGTCATCGTGTTTTTAGTCATTTTGTTTTTCAATCTTTGGACACAGTTATCTAATTTCTGTATGGTGATTTTCCGCGAAATTTCCTACCGCATACTTGCCGCGGGCTAACGATAATATAACGAAGGTGAACGTCACAATGAAAAACAACCCCGCGCGCGTATCGGCGATGCTATTGTCGGCGGTGATGCTGTTTGCGCTCTGCTTGCCGGTTCGAGGGCAGGAAGAGACCGCCTCCGAAGTTCCCGGCACAGCGCAAACGGAAAGCGGCGTCCTCGCCGATACCGGTCTTTCGGTACAAAATGAACGGAGTTCGCTTCGTGTTGATACTGAGAGCGGTTATCTGTTTGTGCAAGATAAGTTAACGGGTCGTATTTGGCAATCCAATCCCTCTGACGCCGAGAACGATGAAATTGCCGTGGGAATGATGCGCACCAACCTGCGCGCTCAGTTGATTGTGACGTACATTGAGAGTAACAATACGAACCGCGTTAATAATTACGTGGCCTCTACCGGGCGAGGCGGAGCGCGGTATGAAATTGGAAGCGATTATATTCGGGCTGAATATACCTTTGTAAATGAGGGATTTTCCATACCCGTTACATATCGGCTGACCGAGGATGGCTTTTCTGCGAGGATTTTGACAGAGAAAATAACAGAAAGCGGCGCATGTAAAATCAACAGCATACAACTTCTGCCTTTTTTCGGCGCGGGAGGTTTGGAGGAGGACGGATATATTTTCATCCCGGACGGCTGCGGCGCTCTGATTCGTTTTAATAACGGAAAAAGTGATTATTCTCAATATGAAAAGGCAATGTACGGCGGAGATATGACCTTTTCCGCCAAAACGCAAAGCGGATACGAAGAAAATCTGCTGCTGCCGGTGTTCGGCCTGAAAAGCGGGGAGGGTGCTTTCGCGGCCGTTATCACCCGGGGCGCGGAGCTTGCTTTACTGTCGGCGGGCGTATCCGGGGCGCTGTGCAGTTATAATCGGGTTTACAGCAGTGTGGTTTACCGGGAAACCCGCACCGTCAACCTTCAGGATCATACCGGACACAATGTCAGTTCGCTCTTTACGGCGCTGGATGTTGTATCGGAATCCGCCTACGAGGTTACTTATCACTTTTTGAAAAAAGAAAATGCCGATTACGCGGGTATGGCTGCGGTCACCCGTGATTGGCTTTCGGAGCGAGGGGTGAACGGCGACCTTGCGGACTCGGTTCGGCTGTTTGTTGATTTTTACGGCGCGGTGCAGAAAGAAAAAGCGTTTCTGGGAATCCGATACACCGGTTCGCAAAAACTGACTGACTTTTCGCAGGCACAGCTCATCTTGGAGGATCTTGTCGGGCGCGGCGTTGATTCCATCACTGCGGGATACCGTTATTTCAGCGCCGACGCAATATCGGGAAAGCTCAGCGCTAAAGTCACACCCTGCGCTGCTTTGGGAAGTGGGTTTTCACAGCTTTTGGCTTGGACGCGCGATTATGATATTGGTTTATTTCCATATGCCGATTTTGTTCGATTTTCCAAAAACGGGAACGGGTACAGTCATTTTAGAGGTGTTTCTCTGGGGCTGGATTTAAGCGTCACCAAGCGATACCCTTACTCAATGGTCTCTAATACGCAGGATAAAAGCCGCCCGGCCATATATCTCGCAGCGCCCGATAAATTCAAGGCGGCTCAAAAGCTGCTGGTAAAAACGCTTGACAAAACCAAGGCGGAGGGCGTGCTGCTGGATGAATCGGTTAATATGCTGTATTCGGATTTCAGCCGCAGTGGATTTCAGCGGGACCGCGCGGCCTCCGCTATGCAGACGGTATATACCGCCCTGCGCGAAAACGGCGCAAAGCTGGTGATGTCGGCTCCTAACGCCTATGCGATTCCCTTTGCTGCACAAGTAACGGACTGTCCTATGAATTCCAGCCGATATTTGTTGTTTGACGAAGAAGTTCCGGTTTTGCAAATGGTTTTTTCCGGCTTGATTGATTATTCCTCGCGGGCTGTTAATATCGGAGGATACTCCGACGAGGACATGCTTCGCCTCATTGAAACATCAACCCAGCCTAAATTTGCGCTGATATATGAGCCGGGCAGCGTGCTGCTGCGAACCGATTTGGATATGCTCTACGGCGCCACCTATACCGACTGTGCGGATACCCTCGAATTATGGTATGGCATATTAAATGACATATATGCCCAAACAGCCGGGGCAGAAATCATCGGTCACGGGAAAAAGGACGGGCTTGCGCGGACGGTTTATGACAACGGAAAAATCGTTTATGTAAATTACGGCGATGCCGATGCTGAGGCGGATAACGGTCAAATTGTGAAAGCGCGGAGCTTTTGCGTCGTTTCGGAGGTGAAGTGAGTATGACGGGTCGCTTGAAAAAAATGTCGGTTGAACGAAACCGCGTCCGAGCCGGGTGGCTGTTTATGCTGCCATGGTTGATCGGGTTGGTGAGCTTTTTTATCGTACCGCTGCTCTCGTCGCTGCGTTATTCCTTCAGCGACGTCAGTATCAGCCCTGAGAGCATCGGATTACAGACAAAATTTGTCGGGCTGTTCAATTATGAATTCATTTTGCTCAGAGATGCTGTTTTCCTTCGCTCGGTGACCGACGCTGTGTTGGATTTGCTTTACAGTGTTCCGGTTGTTCTGGTGTTCAGTATTTTTATCGGCTTGCTGTTAAATCAAAAGTTTCGCGGCAGGGCTTTTATGCGCGCTGTATTTTTTCTGCCGGTCATTATCGCATCCGGCGTTGTTATGAAAATCATCCAAAGTGACGTGTTTACTCAAAACACCGTGAGCGAGGCTTCCTCGCTTTTCCAAACCGGAGCCATTGAGGAAATGATGACACGCGCCGGTCTGCCCCAAAGCATCGTTTCGGTTATCACGGCTGTTACCGGCGGCGTATTTGACCTCTCATGGAAATCCGGCATCCAGATTTTGCTTTTTATCAGCACGTTGCAGGGTGTTCCACCTTCATGGTATGAAGCGGCGTCCATCGAGGGAGCAAACGCTTGGGACTCTTTTTGGAAAATCACTTTTCCGGCCATTTCACCTACCAGCCTGCTGGTGGTCGTGTATACCGTCATTGATTCCTTCACCGACGTTTCCAACCCGGTTATGATGAATATGCTGGAACGTTTCAGCAGCTTTTATTACGGGTTTGCCTCGGCTTCCGCAATGCTTTACTTTTTGGCGGTTATGCTGATTATCGGGCTGATCTTTTTGGTGTTTTCGCGCCGTGTATTTCATAATGCTTGACGGGGGAGAGTTGATGATGGAAGGTTTTCCGGGACGAGGGAAAAAACTGCCTAACCAATCTGATCGCTTGCGGCGCAAATGTTCCCATTATATTTTCATACTTTTTCGTACTCTGTTTTTTATCGGCATTATATATGTCCTGCTTTTTCCGTTGTTGGTTATGGTGTCACGGGCGCTGCGCACGGCGGAGGATATGTATAATCCCACCGTTGTATGGATTCCGCAGCATTTCACATTGGATAATTTCCAAGAAGCGGCAAAGCTTCTCAATTTTTCCACCAGCGGCGTGGCATCGGGCCGCATAGCGGTGATCGGCACAATACTGACTATGGTCTCCTGTTCAATGGCCGGATATGCCTTGGGGCGGTTTTCTATGAAAGGCAAAGGCGTTATGACGGGTTTGGCAATCCTGACGATTGTCGTCCCCATTCAAACCTACCTCATCCCTTTGTTTTTTCGTTTCCGCTTTTTTGATTATTTCGGCGGCGGCCAAATCATATCCTTTTTCGGCGGCCCCTCTTTGGCGGTCAGCCTTGTGGAAAGCGAACTGCCCTATTACATCTTAGCCGTGACCGGTATGGGCATCCGCTCCGGGCTGTTTATACTTGTGTTTTCTCAATTTTTCCGCTCTATGCCAAAGGAGCTTGATGACGCCGCGCGCATCGACGGTTGCGGAGAGGTCGGCACGTTTACTCGGATTATGCTGCCGAACGCTCTGGCACCGTATTTGGTTACCTTTATTTTGTCCGTCGTTTGGTATTGGAACGACACGGTATATAGCAGCGTGATGATGCAAAGGCAGCCGCTTTTGTCCGAAAGACTCAGTAACATACGCAAGTTATTGCTGGCCGCAGAGTCCGGCGCCACGCGCGGGGACGGAACGGGGGAAACGGTCGTCATATTTGCCTCGGCCATGCTCTTTGTTATGCCGCCGCTTATTTTCTATCTGATTGCTCAAAAATTCTTTATGCAGAGTGTAGAGCGCAGCGGCATCGTTGGCTGACCCCAGCGGTTGAGTCCGCCAAAAGGTTAAATCCATTACCCCAAAACTTCAAGGAGGTCTCATTATGAAAAAAACAGGCGGTAAAACATTGCTGCTGCTTGTATGCGCGGCTATCTTGGCGGCGGCGCTGGTTCCCGGAACGCACTTCACCGCCCGGGCGGATGAAAGCACAGCTGTGCAGGCCCTCATAACCGCATGGCAGGGCTTAACCCGTGAAGTGACCGAGCTGTGGGCGGTTCCCCGTTCGGAAAATAAAAAGGCCGTGACGCCGGAAATCGCGGCGGCAATGGGCTTGACCGAATCGCAAATCGGCCCCTCTTATATGCAGATTGCCGCGAACAACTCCGACCCGCTTTTTACCAATCCGTATACCGCGCCAAACGGCACAAGCCTCTTCGCTCCGCTGGCAAAATATTCCCGCCTTGTCTTCCGGTTTCAGTGTTTGGACGAGGGCGGGACTACCATCATGACGGGCAAACAGTTTGAGTTTCAGTTCAATAATTCATCCAGCACATGGCCCAATCAAAACACGACCCCCTCAAAGGAAACGGCAATTACCCCAGCCAGCTCCGCCTTTGCGCAATATTTTGCGGGAACGGCCGTCACCTCCATCAAGCTTATGACCAATAACAGCCCGCCAGTCCTGCGCATGGGATGCATTTTCGGGCAGTTTACCGAACCGGTCCCTTTGCCGGAGGGTTACGGAAGTCTGAGTGCCGAGGAGTTGCTGGAGGCGGCTGAGACCGTCAATACCTCGGGGTGTGCGCCGGAGCAGCTGACTTCCTTTGCCGCCGCCCTGACCGCTTTGCGCGCTTTCACCCCGCGCGGCGAAGCTTACAACAACCTGATATCGGCGTGGCAGGGTATGAGCCGTGAGGTAACAGAGCTGTGGGCGGTTCCGCGTCCCAGTGGGGACAACAGGCAAACCGCAACTGCGGACACAGCAACGGCAATGGGCGTGGATCTCGATAAAATCGGTCCCTATTATTCCCAAGTTACATGGGGCGGGACGGACCCTTACCAAATGCTGATGGCATACAGAAACGCACTGGCGGATACCACCCAGACCCCCGCCGCCCCCGGCAAATATACAAGCGTCTTCTTCATGGCTCAGGCGCTGGATGCAAGCGGAAACCCGCTAAACACAACGTCAAGTATAGAAATTATGTTTGGTTACAACAACAATAGCACCACAACCAGCACATGGAAGACAATAAACGCTTCCACCACAAAGATTGTCATCGATCCGACTACCTCGAGCGGCGCTTTCGCGGCTTATTTCAATGGTACTGCCCTCTCGACCTGCCAAGTGAAAGCGAACGCCGCGCAAACGCCCGCCGTTCTTCGCGTGGGATGTTTTTTCGGGGTATACAATGAATATGCCTCCCTGCCGGAAAGCGCCCTCACTATGGGCCTTGACGAATTGATCAAGGCTGCCGAAGCGCTGGACACCTCGGCATATGAGGCGGGGCAGGTTCAGGTGTTTGAAGCAGCGATAGAAACCGCGAAGCCCTACGCCCTCAATTTGAACAAATATAAGATAAAGGCCGTTACCGACACCCTTGTTTCCGCGTGGAGTAATCTGAGCCGGGAAGTAACCGAAGTTTGGGCGGTTCCGCGCAGGGAGCTGCAAAACGCCGTGACGCCGGAAATTGCGGCGGCAATGGGCGCGGACGAAAGCGAAATCGGCCCCTATTATTTGGAGCGGGCGCTTTCTTACAGTGACGCCCTGTTGAACGCGGCTTTTACCGCGCCGGACGGCACCCATAGCTTTGCCCCTCTAAGCAAATATTCGCTGATAAAATTCAGGTTTCAAGGGCTGGAGACCGATGGAACAACTGTTCTTGGCGGCAAGCAGTTTGAGCTTCAGTTCAACTCATCAACCAATACCTGGCCCAATCAAAACACCTCCCCGTCCAAAGAGGTTACCATCGCCCCGACTCTCAACACCGCCTTTGCAAAATATTTTGAGGGTACGGCCGTCACCTCCATCAAGTTGATGCCCAACAACAGCCCGCCGCTTTTGCGTATGGGTTCAATCTTCGGGCAATATACCCAAACCGCCACCCTGCCCGCAGACTATGAGGAATTGACGCTGCCGCTTTTGTATACCTATGCCGCCGCCGTTGAAGCGGAATTTTATAACGAGGATCGGGCAAATATCTTCAAAGCGGCACTGACAGCCGCCAGGGAGACCGCCGAAACTATGGTTGAAATAGGCGAACAGCGTCTGGCAAGGGAATGGGAGGCTCTGGGCTTTACCGTTCCATCCAGTGATTTAACGGAAGCCTCTATGGTGCTGGATATAAGCGATATTGCCGACACCACGGGCTTTAACGACGCGCTTTTAACTCTGCGTTCCTATGAGCCGGAGGGCAATAGAATCTTTCTGTTGAAGGAAGCGTGGGAAAAACTCCCCGCCCCCTTGCCGTCACAATACGGGCAAATGACCGCGGCCCAGTGGATTGAGGCGGCAAATAATCTCGACACATCAGGCAAGGGCGAAACCGTGACCGCACGGTTTGAATACGCTCGGGGCGCCCTGATCGATTACGTCACCACAGGTTCCGCAGACTCGTCGGCTCTCGCCGCCCTGATTGCCTCGGCGTCAGGGATGAACGGCAACGATTTTTCCGCCGATTCGTGGAACGCCTTCCAAAAGGAACTGGCGGCAGCCCGGGCCGTTTTGGACAATCTCACTTCAGTATCCCAACGGACGGTGGACGCAGCGCTCGCCGCCCTGCTCGAAGTCTGGGGAAGCCTCAAAGTCTACCAGCGCTACCTTTATATGGATGTAAACGATTATTATATCAACGAACCTGACGTCAGGGTGATTTTTGCCCCCGCCAACATCAGCGAAACCTATGACGAGCTGCAAACCGATTTTGTTTTCCCCAATGGGCTTGACAGAGCGGTCAGGGTTAATAATGCCTCTGCGGCCGATAAATATATCTCATTTGCGGGAAAATCCCTGCCGGATCTGAAGGGCTATGAATATTTGGAGCTTTATATGCGGTGCGCCGAGGATTTCAATTTCAGCGGCGGCGGGGCGAAAATCCAGCTGCAAATTATGGCGAAGGGCGGCGCTTATTGGGCGGACTATTACATCAACCTGCCTTCAACC
>JAISRF010000145.1 GCA_031273775.1 Oscillospiraceae bacterium | reverse complement strand
CGGTTCTTCTTTTGTTTGCTGTTCAATTTTCAAGGTTCAAACCCCCGCGGCACTTTTACGTTAACCCCGCCTACGGATGGCGCTCTCAAAAGGGCGCTCGACTATCTTACCAAATCCGGCGCCCTTTGTCAACCCCTTTTTTAAAAAATATTTGGTGAAATTTGTTCACGCTGTCGGACACTTTTCAATTTGTTCGTTTGGGTACCGCAATCACGTGTAAAACAGTATTTACACCGCCTGAACAACGTGATATAATACCCTCTGAAAGGAAGTGGCGCTATGAATATCAAACAAAAACAACTGGAATTTTTAGAATGGGAACTTGGGGTGTTTTTCCATTTCGGAATCAGAACCTTTTACGAAGGGCACAAGGACTGGGACATGCAGGTGATGCTCCCCGAAAAATTTAATCCGGAGCAGCTTGACTGTGAACAATGGATTCGCGGCATTCAGGAGGCAGGCGCGAACTATGCCGTTTTTGTTACGAAACACCACGACGGCTTTGCAAACTGGCCGTCCGCCTATACGGAATACTCCGTGGCAAACACGCCCTGGAAGCAGGGAAAAGGCGATGTGGTAAAGGAATATACGGACGCCTGCCGTAAATACGGCCTGAAAATCGGCCTTTATTATTCCCCCGCCGAATTCGGCTCTGTTAAAAAGTCCGCGGAGGAATATGACAATTACTTCATCAATCAGGTTACGGAATTGCTGACAAACTACGGAACCATCGACTACCTATGGTTTGACGGATGCGGCTCTGAGAATCACCAATATGATACTAACCGCATTATCGGTGTCATCCGCCGCCTTCAGCCGGAGATTTTGATTTTTAATATGTGGGATCCCGACACAAGATGGGTTGGAAATGAAGCGGGTATTGCCCATTCCTCCAACAAAAACGTGGTGAACAACCTGGATTTTTCCGTCAAAACGGATATGAAAGAGCGTCTTGACGAGGACAAATTTCTGCCGGTGGAATGCGACTGCCGTATGCGGCTGGATAACTGGTTTTACAGCGAAAACGATGAGGATACCGTTAAAACTCTGGATGAACTTCTGGGACTTTACTATTATTCCGTGGGACGCGGTGCGAATCTGCTGATCAATATTGGCCCCGACCGTCGGGGATTGCTGCCTGAAAAAGATCTTGGCAGCTTGCGAGCGCTGGGACGGGAAGTAAAACACAGATTTGAAAGCCCTTTAGCGGATACCGCACAGTTTGCGGCAGCCGCGGAAGGCTATGAAGCCGAACTTGCCGCGCACCGTCTGGTAAATCATGTGATTTTGCAGGAGGATATTTCCTCGGGCGGCGCCATTGAAAAATTCAAAATCAAAGTTTACCCCTATCCGCTCGGGGACGCCGTTACCGTATTTTGCGGCGATACAGTTGGGCACAAGGCGATTTGCCGATTTCCCAGTATCCGCACACAAAAAATCGTTATTGAAACGAAGCGTCCGCTGAAAAAAATACAGGCGTTCTATGTAAAATAAACAGGTTATCTTCTGACCTCTAAAATAAAAATCCCCGTTCCGCGAACCAAGGGAAGTGGACTGTTTTATGTCCGTGTACCGTTCCGCGCAAACCTGTCGGCATTCCCGATTCATCATTTTTACCTCAAAGCACTTAATCAACATGCAAGAAATCACTTAAACAAAATATCGCAAATTACTAAAATCCGGTTGACTTAACACTTAAAATCGGGTATGATGAAAGAAACGGATTTTGCGGTGTGTAGGATTTAAAGGACATGCCCGGTCGGCTTTCAGGCAACACATTGACAAATTCAGAGAGGTTTGGTGAAAGTAAAATATGAAAATAGCGATTGGTAATGACCACGCGGCATTGGAAATGAAATTGGAAATCTCCACCTGGGTTACCGGGCTTGGACACGAAATCGTCAATTTCGGTGCCGATTCCAAGGATAGCTGCGATTATCCAATCTACGCGGAAAAGGTAGCCAAGGCGGTAGTTTCAGGTGATGCGGAGCTCGGAATTTTAATTTGCGGAACCGGTGTCGGCATTTCCATTGCCGCCAATAAAGTCAAGGGAATCCGCGCAGTGGTTTGCAGTGAACCTTATTCCGCTCAGCTTTCCCGTGAACACAACAATACCAATATTCTGGCATTTGGAGCGCGTGTGGTCGGGGTTGATTTGGCCAAAATGATTGTAAAGAGCTGGCTGAACGCCGAGTATGAAGCCGGCCGCCACGCCCGCCGCGTGGAACAAATCAGCCAAATTGAAAACGGAGGGGTCATATGCTAAATCAATTGGTGGCGCTTTCAAACCGCTACGGGCAAAACCCGGAGCTGGTGCTGGCGGGCGGAGGGAACACCTCGCTGAAAGAGGGAAATACGCTTTATATTAAAGGCTCCGGCACCTCACTGGCTAACATTGACCGGAGCGGGTTTGTAAAAATGGACAGAGCGCTTTTAGCCCAAATGCTTGTAAAAGAATATCCCGACCTTGAAGCGGAGCGAGAATCTGCGGTGCTTGCCGATTTGATGGCCGCCCGCAGGCAGGGAGAGGAAAACAAACGTCCCAGCGTGGAAACCTTGCTTCACGATTTGTTCGAGTACCGCTTTGTGGTACATACGCACCCGGCATTGGTCAATGGTCTGACCTGCGGCCAAAAGGGCGCGGAGATTGCCGCTCGTCTGTTCGGAGTCAGGGCTGTTTGGGTTCCGCTTGTCAAACCCGGTTATGTGCTGGCCTTGGAGGTCAAGCGAGAGATGGACGTCTACAAAGCTAAAACCGGTCGCGCCGCAGACCTTATCTTGCTGCAAAACCATGGCATTTTTGCCGCGGGTGACACAGAGGCGGAGGTTGACGCGGTTTATAAAGAGGTACTGGAAGCGATTGAAAGCTGCCTGATCGAGCGCCCGGATTTTTCTTCAATCTCTTTTAACACCGCGCGCGTGGAAGCCTTAAAAGTAGAAATTGAAGCGATTTTCGGCGGAAACGCGGTGTTTATTGTCAATGCGGAGGTGGCCAAAAATACCGCCGGAGCAGAGGCTTTTTATCCGGTTTCTTCCGTCTTTACACCCGATCATATTGTTTACTGTAAGCACACGCCGCTGTTTGTGCCCTTTGCCGATAATTTATCCCTGCAGTGCAGCTTATTAAACCGAGAAATGGAAGCG
>JAISRF010000116.1 GCA_031273775.1 Oscillospiraceae bacterium | reverse complement strand
GTCTCCCAACCCGAAGCAAACCAGACCGTCCCCGCGAATCCGGGTACTTAAATAATGCAGGTAACGCAGAATGGCTCCCGCGTTTTCACGTAGAATTTCTTTGTCTCCCCGGTAAATATAAACATAATACGGAATCCACGTAAGCGCACAGTCCCACGCGGGACCGTTGCCCCACGAGAAACCCCAACCGCCCGTTGGAACCAGACCGGGAAGCGCTCCCCGGTCATCCTGCGCCTTACGAATATTGTGAAGCCATTCCCGGTAGCTGTTTTCCGCCTGAAGATTTAGCAGGGTGTGTTCGGCGGATACCGCGGCATCGCCCATCCAACCGTTTTTTTCACGGTGGGGGCAGTCGGTGGGGAAATAATAGAAATTGGCGAGCGTTGAGCGTCTGGTCATTTCCTGAAGCGCGTTAACGGTCTTGTCCGAACACTCAAATCCGCCGCGTTCCGGAAGATTGGAATTCATAACTAAATATGTCAGCAGTTCGGCTGTCGCCTGTTCGGGCGTGATTCCCTTAACCAACACATAACGGAAACCGTGATATGTGAAGCGCGGGATGTAAGTTTCCGCGCCATTTCCCTTGCAGATGTAAATATCCTTCTGCATATATCCGTCCGGCACACACTGGATGTTTCTAAGATTCAATTCGCCGTTTATAAGGTGCTCGCCGTGTTCCAGCGAAATTTCCTGACCGGGCTTACCGCACAGGTTCAACTCACAAACCCCGGCGGAATTGACCCCGAAATCGTACAGCCAGCCGTCACCCTGACGCGTAACGCAAACCGGCGTCAGAGTTTGCGAAACAGCAATCGGTTCCGCCTGACAAAGCCGCTGTTCGCCTCTTGGCAAAGGTGCTTTTTCCGCGTTTTTCCAGCCGGAATCGTCAAACCCGGCTTCGTTCCAGCCCTTTTGTTCCTTGCGGGCGTCGTAATATTCGCCGCACCGTAAATCGTCAAATAAAATTGGAGAGGGCGATGTTTTAAAGCTTTCATCGCTTTCCACTGTCAGCGTTTCTCCGTTTTCAAAGCTGATTTCCAGACGCAGGGATAACTGGGGAGCGCCGCGCCAGCGCGCCTTGTCAAAATCCCAGACAGAAGCGCCGAAGCAGTTTTGCATTCCGTTGCCCAGTATGACGCCAACAACGTTTTCTCCCCCCTTCATCCGGTCGGTCAGATCGTATTCGTCATAATACAAAATATCGTCCGGGCTGCTGATATAAGGAGCCAGCGCCCCTTTTGTGATCCGTTCGCCGTTGACAAACAGCTCATAAAATCCCAGACCGCAAATCAGCAAACCGGCCTTGGTTACTTTTTCCTCCGCCTGAAAGCTTTTCCGCAGGCATGGCGCAGGTATGTACTTGTCAAAAGCGCAGGTTTCGCCGGTTCTCCGGATAAAGTTCATCGGAAATGTCATTTTCAAAAACGCTCCTTTGGTTTTTGGCTTTAAATATATTTCTCCGCCGAATTACGGGAGATTTGCCACAATGGGCGGGGAATAAGACTCAATCTTTTCTTCTTTTCCAAAAAAACGCGGCAACCGCAAAAAACAAAATTACAGCCGCGGTAACGCCGCCGATTATATATTCGACTGACGGCGGCTTGGCGGGCGGCTTGGCGGGCGGCTCGGCGGGCGGCTCGGCGGCGCTGTCCTCCGCCGCGCTTTGGGCGCTTTCGGGCAAAGACGCTTCATCCTGTCCGGTTTGAGCGCCGCTTTCTTCGCCGGCGGAGGACGTGACCTGTGAAGACGGGTTGGCGGCGGACACGGCAGCCGATGCCGGATAATACGGCTTTTGGCTTTCGGGGGCTTTGTCCGCCCCGGATGTGGAACCCGGCCCGTGGGAGGTCTCATCCTCCGGGGTTCCGGGACGGCGGCTGGTCACCGAAGAATCAAAGCTGAATTTAATGGGATTAAGATACGTGTTCCAGTGCGCATGTCTTGTGCCGTAAGCATAGGCGATGAAATTGTTATCAGAAAGGTTTATGTGGCCGTTTTCCCTGCCACTGACGCCCATATTGTGCAGATAGGGTTTCAGCGCGCCGTTTAAAATCAGGTTGCTTAAAATAAAAACAAAGCCGTCATCCGATTCAAAGGCCAAAACCGAGCTGTTTTCCGTCATACGCGAGGTGGTATAAAACGCGATAAATTTTTCATATTCGTCAATATATTTGATGTCGGCTGAATCGTCGCTTCCCTGTTTGTCAAAAACAATGCCTTTATAAGTCAGACGTCCCGGCCAGTCGGGATCGGAGGCGGGCGCGGTCATCAGTCTTGTGTCGTTGCGTCCGTCAGGGGATCCGTCAATGGTTCGCACCGTGTAATAAATATAAATTACGCCGTCCTTCA
Organism: Oscillospiraceae bacterium; assembly: GCA_031273775.1. Taxonomy (GTDB): domain Bacteria; phylum Bacillota; class Clostridia; order Oscillospirales; family Acutalibacteraceae; genus JAISRF01. The sequence goes on along the minus strand of JAISRF010000116.1, from coordinate 12,412 downwards.
GCACAAAGCTCGGCTCGCCCGCGCCCCATTCGCCGGTCGCCTCACTAAAACGGATAAAGGGTTGGGGATTGCCGCCCCACCCGGTTCCGTTCCATTTTTCAAAGGGGCCGTCCGGATTTTCGGAGCGCGCGATAAAAATCTCATTGTCTGTCTGATCCGCGCTTGATGTGGAGGTGTAGCCGATATAATAATAACCGCCTGCTTTAATCACGCCGGGGTCGCCCGCGGTGTTCGCGTCACGCGCGCCCGTCGTGCCCTGCAGAACCGGGACGTCAGGCGTCCACGTCCTGCCATCGTCTGTGGAATGACGGTATCTTATCCTGTCCCACCCGTTGCCGTCCCCGGGGGAGGCGAACCACGCGTCAACGCTTTTATCGGCGTTGATGATGACGGACGGGCCGTAACGGTAGGAACCCGAGCCGGTTTGCTCCGCGGTAAAAATATCCCACCCGCCGGTGAGTGAAACGCTTATGTCTGAAATAGCGGACACCGGCGCGGCAGGCGAAAGCAAAAGAGCTGTGGTCGCCGCCAAAACCCCTGCGCAAAAACGCGCAAAGGGAGGCCCCCGCTTTTTGGACATTAAACAATACCCGCTTTCGAAAATATATAATAATGACCCGCCAACTCCACTGTACATTAAGCATTGTCTTTGCGGCCTTTTTCGCGCCTGTTCATTTGCGCGAAAAAACGCGGGAAGAAGGTGAAAGGTTATAAGCTCAATTCTTCTTCCCGCGTTGATAACAAGGTTCTACAGTGTAGGTGCCTGACCGCCGCCGACGTTGAAATACAGCTCAACCTCTTCGTCAGCCATGTTTTTAATGGACGCCAGCGCCTGAGCAGGGGTTTGCGTACCGTTCATAATATTGGCGATGGCAATGTCATAAGACGGTACGGTGCACTGGCGCATCAGCTTCAGCGAGCCGTTGGACAAATAATGCAGCATTTGCAGACTCTCGTCGTCCCGCAGCTTCGACGCTTTGTTGATGTCGAATTCATTCGACTTCACGCGGATGCGGTTGGCCAGCGCGACCAAAACCGTTCCGGCGTCCTCAATGTCGGGATCCTCATCGTACAGATACCACATATCTTCATACGCGCTGGAAATAATTTCAACATAATCCGTTGCGTTGGGACCGATGGGCAACGGTATCAGGCCGTAGTCATCGTTCATGTTCATGTTGACGCCGGCGTAACTGAACAGAGCCTTTCTATCCGTGAACACCTGCTGATCTCCGCCGGCCGCGTCAGACACTTCTTTGGGAATAAACACGCCCGGCTTCAAGAGAGAGGTGTACGCGGCCTCCACCTTGGGGTCAAGCCCGTTGTACTTTGCTTTGCCGTTTACAACGGTAATGGGTTTGGTGTCATTGCAGTAAACAAAGTTCTGAATCACACTTTTCTGTGAAAACAGGGTACAGCCGTAAATGCTGTGGTTTGATTTGTTGTAGATTTCCTGACTCAGCTGGACAAACTTGTCAAAGGTCCACTGTTTATTCCTCACCATCGCGTAAATGTCTCCGAGGTTATATTGCTCCGCCAATTTCTTGTTAAAGTACATAAAGTCACCGGTGGTGATGCTGGCGGACACGCCGTATATGTTGCTGTTGAAGGTGGTCGCGAGAATGGAGGCCGCGTTCCATTCGTTGTGAGCCAGATCAATGGATTTCACCGTTCTGAGGTCGGCGGCGATCCTGTTATTGATCAGCTCCGCGCTCCACCAGTAAAAAATATTCGCCGGAACACGCCCCGCCGCCTTTTCCAGAACAATGTTCGCGCCGTAACCGTTAATCGGCATGAGTTGCCATTCGATTTTGATGTTGTAGTCCTTTTCAATCTGGAGAATATCACGCTTGAACCGCGTGCCCACAGCTTCGCCAAAATACGTTCCGCCGGGGCCTCCCGCCGGATAAAAGCTCATCACCTTGACGGTTCCCTTGGTGTTTCCCTTGCCCTGAAAGCTGTTGCCGAGGTTTTTGATCTTTTCATTGATTACGTGATCCTCAAGCTTTTGGATGTTCGCTATCTGGTCCGGGGTTTGTTCCACCTTATCCTGCGGCTTGGTGCCGCTCACAATATTTGTATTGCCGGAGCCGGTGCTTGAGCCTCCCGGAGTGTTTCCGGCGGAGTTGCCCCCGGAGGAGCTGCCCCCGTTGATCCGGCTGCCGGTTTCAGGGTCAATATAGACAGGGTTTCCGTTGTCGTCGTAGACCGGGTTTCCGTCGTCGTCCAATAGAATTTCTTTACTTACATCGTCCTCATAAATGGGATTTCCGCTTTCATCGTAAGAAACAATATCTCCACTGGCCGTGTCTTTCTTTTGGCAGGAAGCTACGGTAAAAAGCATGATAAGGCAACAGAAAAGCGCGAAAATTTTTGTCAAGATTTGCTTATTCATAAATTATTTTCCTTTCTTGGTAAAGCTGAAAATTCGTTCGGAGCCGGGGGTTATTCCGGTGTTTCCTTTAGCTTCTTTGATCTTCTGATCAGCAGAACCGCCGTCACGGAACCCGCAGCCAAGATCAGAGCCGCGATAATAATGAGGGGCAACAGGAAATTGGCGGTTTTGCCGTCCCGATCCGCGGAACCTCCGCTTTCGTCCGCGGCGCTTTCGTCCGCCCCGCTTTCGGCGGTTTCAAGGGAGTCAGTGTCTTCCGTGTCGGTCGGCGCGCCGGCGCTATCGCCTTCAGCGGAAGTGTCAGACGTAACCTGACCGGACAGCGCGGGGGAAGCGGAATTTTGATTTGCCGGCGTTGAGGAAGCGGGATTCTGACCCGGAGAGACGGAGGAGGTTTTCGCCGCCGAGGATTCCGGATCCGATGTGCCCGGATTCCGACTCACCGTTGTGGTATTGTACCTGAACGAAACGGGGGTAAAATAGGTGTTCCAAATGGTGGGGCTGCCGGGTCCGTAAGCGTAAATGACAAAATTGCTGTCAGACAGTCTGAGGTGACCGTCCGCGCGACCGCTGATCCCCATATTATGGAGGCGCTTTTGCAGATTCGCGTTGTTCTCAAAATACGCGATCTCAGAAAAATGGATCCCGTCGTCAGACAGATAGGTCGAGATATAGCTGTCCTCAGTCCATCTTTTTGAGGTGTACACCGCGATAAATTTATTATAATCGTCAATATATTTTACATCGGCGGAATCGTCCCCGGGAACTCTTCTCAGCGCGGTTCCCCTCTGTGTCACCTTGCCGGGCCAGTTCGCGTCGGTGGCCGGAGCGGTCGCCACCTTCGTCATAAGTCCTTCGGTGGCATCATTTACCGTATAATAAATGTACACTGTGCCGTCTTTCACCACAAAGCCGGGTTCTCCGCTCCCCCAGCTCGTGGTGGGAATCGGATATGTAATAAAAGCTTTCGGGCTGTTTCCTCCCCATCCGTTCCCGTTCCATTTTTCGTAGGGGCCGTCCGGGTTTTGCGACCGCGCGATATAAACCTGATTACCCGTTTCATTGTGATACGCGTCGTAATTACTCTTGACGACGGAGGTGTAGCCGATATAATAATATCCGCCGAATTTAACCACACCGGGATCACAGGTGGAATATTGATCGTCCGCGTTTCTCGTGCCCTCCAGAACCTTTTTGTCCGCGGTCCAGGTTTTGCCTCCATCGGTTGAGCGCCGGTATCTTACGCTGTCCCAGCAGGAAAAGCCCTGAGCGGAGCCGGGCGCGGCGAACCACACGTCAATGCTTCTGTCGTCATTGATGATGATAGATGAGCCGTACCGGTATTGGTCGGAACCGGTTCCCGTGAAGATGTTCCGGCCCGCAGAGGGCGTAATAGTCAGCGTTGAGGCTGCGGACACGGGAAGCGCCATAAACAGAGCCAACGCCAAAACGATCCCCAACGCCGTCATTATTTTTTTTGCCACGTTAATTCACCACCTTTCCCTGAAGCTTTTTTTATTACCTCCACGCGGATTTCGCCCCGCGCGAGAAATAACGCTTGTCAAATCCCGTACAATCATATCAAAACCCCTTTCTTTTTGAAGCCGGAATCCGGATTTTTGGCGCAGGGGGGCAAACCGCGTTCTAATCCCCGCCAAATTCCCGCCTACATCTTATCCTACCAGCCCGGAACTGCTGATGGACTGGATCAAATGCCGCTGAAAAAAGATGTAAACCAACGCAATGGGCAGAACCGCCGCCACCGTGGCAATGCTGAGCATATTCGAGCCGACCATCGCGTCGGTGCTGAAGGTAACGGTTTGCAGGAACCGCGCCAGATAATCCCAGTTGAGCAGGAACATGGAACTGTAAATCATATCGGTCCACTGCCACGCGAGAGATAGCATTAAAACGGTGATAAACACGGAGGTTGCGGACGGAAGCATGATTTTTGAATAGGTTTTGAAGGTTCCGCAGCCATCAATATAAGCCGCTTCCTCCAACTCCTTCGGCGAGTTTCGGAAAAACTGCCGAAACATATAAATGTACAGTGCGTTTTTAATGCCGAAACCGGTGACGGACAGTATGAACAGCGGGAACGGTGTGCCGAGCAGCTCAAAAATCCCCAGAAAAGACCTGAATCTTAAATAAAGCGGAATTATAATGGTGGACGGAGGAACGACCAACGACAGGATAACCATGGAGAATAAAAGGCCGTTGAGCTTGAATTTGAACCGAGCAAAGCCGTAACCGATCAGCGATGAAACCACCGTTTGAAGCACGGCCGTAGTGATTGAAACAAACGCCGTGTTTTTGAGCGCGTTCAAAAATCCCGTATCCGTCAGCACAGTCAGGATATTGTTGGTGGTAAAGGTTTTCGGCACAAAGCGAACCGTCGGGTCGTAAAAATCCGCGGGCCCCTTGAACGCGTTGATGATTTTAATGAAAAACGGATATAGGATCAGGTAACAAAGGCCGAAAAGAATTACAAGCCTGACGATTTTCCAACCGATGCCGGTTGCGAAATTCATGGTTAAATAATGAGAACGGAGCTTTCTCCATTTTTCGCTTTTGAAAAAGGCGACGGATTCGGGAATCGATGTCATATGTTAATCCTCCTAATAGGGTTTTGCGGGAAGCGCATATTAGTTTCTTTTTGGCGTTTTACGCCAATAAACAAACAATAATTCTCAACTCTCAATTCTCAACTCTCAATTGCGCTCCGCAGAGCGCGTTAGTCCTGAATCACAGAATTTATAAGTGTTAACTCAATCCAGATACGTTATCCGCTTTGCGAGAATTCCGCAGACCGCGCCGAGAAAAACGATAACAATCAGAAAATAAATCCACGAAAGCGCGGACGCGAAGCCGATCTGGTTGCTGCTGAACGCCTGACTGTCAATATAATCCAAAATGCCGTATTTCGGGTTGCTAAAGGAATCCACCACCGTGTAAACCACATTGACCAGAATCATCGGCGTAATCATCGGGAAAGTAATTTTCCAGAATTCTTCCCATTTGGTCGCACCCTCCACCCGCGCGGACTCAAAAATGGACGGGTTTATTGATTGCAACGCGGAAAGGAAAATCAGGATCTGAACGCCGGAAAGATTGACAATGTTGTAGGTATTGTCCACCGCGCTGGTGATGAAGCTCGTAATTTGCTGGTTCAGATTGACAGAGCTCAGTATTTCCTTCAGATCAAACAGAACGTTAAAGCCGCCCGCGGTAAACGCACTTGAAATTGTTGAGGCTGTGTTATTGGAGGAAGAAAACGCTTCCATCATCACGCTTTTCATGTCCACTGACGCGATGATCCCGCTGGACAGCAGCACCGGCAGGAAAAATACGGTTCGCGCCACGCCACGCCCCAAAAATTTCTGATTCAGTAGCGTAGCCGCGAAAAAGCTGAAAATAACAACGGTGATCAAGTCAAAGGCCATGCCCTGCACGGCGGAAAGTATCAGCACCCGAAAGCCCGTGTCCTTCCGGAAAGCGTCAATGAAATTCTGAAAACCCACGCCGGACAGCTGAACATCGTCGAGCTTCACCGTCACCGTGCTTAACGCGTAGGCCGCCGAATAAAAAAGCGCGGGTAAAAATATAACGAAAAGCCCGAACAAAAACGGCAGTATAAAGAGATAACCCTCCCGGTTTTTCCGTTTCAGCAGGTTGTGCTTTGTTTTGCGCGGTTTCATCGCGGCTTCCCGATTCAAAATATTCATCAGCGCGGCAGGCTCCCCTTTTGCAATTTTGGGATACATTATAGCAGTTTCACATGAGATTAAGCATTCTTTGCGGTCTTTTTTTAGCTCAGGGCCGCGTTTACGGCTTCACGACCCTGTAGCTCAGACCTTCAAGGACTAAGCCGTCAACCGACACCTGACTGTCGTTGTCGTTGACAATAATGGCCGTACCGTTGGAATAGGTTGTCTTAAACACATTTTCAGCCAACCGGGCGTGCGCCGTTATGGTACAGCCGCGCAGTTCGCCGAACACGCCGTCCAGCTCGCGGTATGTGGTTTCAATCCGCTCAAGCCAGTGCTCCGCCGAAATATTGTACATATCGGAATACTTGGTCAGCGCCAGCATGGTCGGGTTTTCGGTCATAAGCAAATAACTCAGACCCGCGCCGCTTTCAATGTTTTTCAGGAGCGCCAGCTCATAATTTCCCTCGGCGTTCAGCGCCGGGCCGTAATAATCCACATAACCGTGCAGCACCATCCCCACGAACGGAACTTCATAGCTTTCAAGGGCGAAATTTCCGCCGGTAACGGGAATGTCCGCCACCCGCCCGGCATACTGTAGGGTATAGACATTACAGCCGTCTACCGTGAGCGTATACCCCGCGTCTTCAAGCAGTTTCAGCGAGTGGGCCGATAAGCTTGCGCTTTGCTGCCTTGATACATAGGATTTATCATTGAAATTGCTGGAAAGGTAAGTTCCGACCGACGACACAAAAAGATTCCCGGCAACCTTGCCGCCGGTATTCCGAATGAAGCTGTCCACAATGACGGAATAGCTCAGCGGGTTGATCATATAAGCGGCGTGCGCCGTGTCCTTTGTTTTGAGCGCGGGATCAAAATCCGCGATGGTTGCGACCTTTTTATCAAGGTATCTTGAAATTTGCAGGGTTTGCGACAGACCGTTCCCGCTTTTATAAACCTTGGTGTAGTCAATATCAAGACTAAGCGTGTCGCCGGCGGTTTGAAGCGCTTCGTACAGCGCCTGATAATCCTTTTGACCGCCGACTGCCTTTTCGACCGCCGCTTTGGAGGGGATTTTATAATCCAGACCGCCGTTGATCGCACCTTTCAGAATATAATTCACATTGCCGATTCCGCGGTCACGGAGCGTTCCGGCAAAGCTCTGAATATCCGAAAGGGCGGACGCGGCGACCAGCGTGTTTTTGGGCAAACCCCACACCAGCTGTTTTTTGTCGATTGCGCCAATAAAATTCAAATTCAGCGAAAGGCTTTGCGGCAGTTCACGCTTTTTCAGCAAACCCGCGCTGACCAGATAATTTTGGTAATATCCGGCCATACCCGAATAACCGGAACCGGAACCGTACAAAAAATGATATCTGACCGAAAACTTGAAATCGGGCTTTTTCGACGGCGGGCTTTGAACGGAAGAAAAATCCCGCGTGTAATAAGTCAGCCACGGCTCTGCGGCGTTGTAAGGTATAACCCCGTTTGGCGCCTGCGCCGTCACGCCGCCAAAGGTATCGCCCGATTCCACCACGGCAAAATAACCTCTGCCTGCCGCCTGAACCCCAAACACCGGGAAAGGCGCGTACGGGCTGATCTCGTCCTGTGTTTGGTGGTTCACACCGTAATCCGTCCCGTAAAACGGAATATCAAGATAGGACTGACCGGTTGTCGTCACGGTATTTTCTATGACCGCGCCGCTTTGGTCGGGAATAAACACATAGCCCTCCTGGTTGGCCAGCGCCGCGCCGAAATTGCCGAGAAGACCTACCCTTGCCAGATAAAAGTCCTTTTCATCCGTGATGGCGGCGGTATCAACGGACACCAGAAAATCCCCGCCGTCCAGCCGATATGTAACCGGAATTTCAAAATAAGCGGATTGTGAGCCGAGCACATTTTCGTCCAGGCCTATTTTTTTCAATTCCTCCTGAATATAAGCGCTGTCCACGCCCAATACGGCAGAAACCTTGGACACCACCTTTTTGACAACATCGGACGCGTTCTTTTGCAAAATGTAAAGCTCTCCGAGCTTTTTCAGGGTAGGGTAATCGCTAAGATAAATTGTCTGATCCGCAATGGTAAGCTCTGAAAACACAACAAACGAATAGGCCGTTTTAAAGCGCGCGTAGTCGGTCATGGTCAGCAATCCATCGGCAATTTTTTCCTGCGCAATCCGGTCAAGCTCTTCAAAATCGGCTGTCACAAAAGCGGAGCAGAGCACAATTTCTTCCTGTTTTTCTCCGAAACGGTAGGTCACGGTCAATTCGTCTGAGCCGTAATCCACGCTGACATTGTCTTTTTCGGCGCCGTCCACGCAGTCGGGGAAACTGCTCAGATGATGTTCCTTATTCGCGCCGTCATAATAAGTCAGGGAAACCTGAGAAAGGGTTTCAGCCTTCCCCGAATCGCTCAGCCCGGAAAATACCGCGCTGTCATAAATCGCCGGGTTGGAGAACCAGACGCTTCCCGCGGCTTTGTCCAGCACGGCAATATCATAATATTTCCCGATATAAATCTCGGCCCGATCGCTCTGTACCGCCTGCCGCATTTGCGAAAGGTCGTTTTTGTCATTTTCGCTTGCCGCGAAGAGACCGTTTTTCGCGTCGGCGGAAAGGTCATCAATAAAGCCTCCGCTAACCGACTGGCCGTCAATTCCGGCAACGGAGGTCGTCCGCCGCCCGCAAGCCGAAACCGTCAGCAAAAGCGCGGCGCAAAGCGCAATGGCTCTCGCGACCGTGGATATCAGCGTTTTATTCAAAATACGGTTCCTCCTTTATGACGACACTCTTAATGACATTTCTTTGATAAAGGTTATGGCAAACCCGGCAATTTGCTGCAAAAGATTCAAATACAGCAGCATAATGTAAATTATAATGCCCATGGCGAAGATGGTGATCGCGGTGATCAGAATGGATTTCAGCACCGTGTATTGATGGGTGACCACCAGACCGATAAAAATCAGCGCGCCTGTCCAGACCAGACCGATATTCATGACCATGGTATAAAACGCGGCTTCCTTCATGGACAGCGCGAGACTGAGCGGGATCATCAGCATCTGCACCAGCGACATGGGAAGCAGAGCGTAAGACGTGAATTTACAAATGTCGCTGAAGGTTCCCTCTCCATCAAAAAGACTCGTCAGACACCAGTTCGCGACACCCCAGATGAACCAGATCAGCAAAATCATCGCCACTTGCTTGTAAGCGTTGAAATTGACGCCACCGCCGGAATTGAAAATATAACCGCCGTAATACCCGTTCGCCACCGAAGTGAGAATGAAAAACGCCAGCAAAATAAAGGCTGTTTTCAAGCTCCCCTGATTTTCATGCTTAATTTCCCAAAAACCTTTAAACGGGTGAACTGTCAGGTAAAAGGAATATTTGATTTCACCGAGCAGGCGTTTCATCGCAAAACTCCGTTCGCATATAATTTAATTGGTTTCCGCCGTTTTCAGCTGCCGTCCGCAATACCGCCGCCCGCCGAACGCTTGCGAAGTCGCTTCACCAGCCGCTTTACGCGGGAATACAGGATGACGGACGCGATCCCGGCGAGAATAACGCCGAAGACGATGGGAAAATAAACTTTCATTTTCTGCGTTCGGAGCAATGTAAACGCGTTAGAATAATTCGACACAGAATCGGCGTACTTGAAGCTTTCCATTGCCTCGGCATACTGACCGCCGTTCATTTCGGCCTTGCCCAAGCCCACGAAAGCGTAGTCAAAATTGGTGTTTTCCGCCGCGATCCGCGACCAAAGCGCGTTTGCCTCGGTGAAATCCCCGTTATATTGCAGATCCACCGCCTGAAACAGGAGCTTGACGTAAGCGGTTGGGGTGAAGAGCAGTATCTTGCCCAGTCCCGCGTCCAATACCGCCAGGTCGTCGCCGATGTAGCTGAAAGCCGTGGGAATTTGAAAATTCGATTTACGCAGTCCGTATCCGCCGAAAATGTAAAGCAGGTTTCCGTTGCTGTCATATGTAAATATGTGTCCCCGGGTAATGTCCAGCAGACTGTAAACGGCGCCGTCCCCTCTGAGCGCAACGTCTATGATTCTTGACGGCGCCGTGTCCGTTCCGGAGCTCGCGACCTTTAAATCGCCCAACGGCGCGAAGGTGCCGTTACGTTTTAAAATATCCTTCCCCATTGAATTGAGCTTTTTAATCGGGGTTACGCCGCCGGATTTATCCCGTGAAGCAACCGCGTTCAAAAGCGCGTCGTTGTCCAGTGTCTTGATCGTGCCCCACATAAAATCTTTTTCATCAATATAAAGGTTGCTGTATTCCGTGGAGATGAATTGGAGCATTTGCTTTTCCTGTTCCTTGGTGGAAAATTGCCGCCAGAACAGCGTGAAGGGATCGGGTTGAACCTTCGGCGCGCCGATATAGCTCAGGAATGTCCCATCGGCGTCCAGCTGCACTATTCCGTAATGAATATTCCGCGCCACCACGTCAATTCTGCCCAAACTGTCGCAGACCGCCTTGATCGGAAGAAACGCGTCATCCTGAGAAACGCCCGCCAGATCTGGCCGTCCGAAAATCGCCTTTGCGTTCCCCTCCCGGTCGCACCGCACCAGCCGGTTATTCTGCGTGTCGGAAATCAGCAAATCACCGTCCGGATAAACGTATATTCCCTCCGGCTTGTTCAACAGGCTGACCTGACCGTTTTCGTCCGTGATCCGCAAAACCGCACGTTCAAACTGAAAATCCTTGTCAAAAATTAAAATGCGATTATTGTCGGTGTCCGCGATAAACAACTCGCCGGTTTGGGCGACAAACAAATCCTGCGGACTTGCGGCCGAAAGCGTTCCGTCGGTTAAGTCAACCGCGCCCTTGTAGTTGTAGGTATCCGGTGTGTAGACCGGGGTTCCGGCCTGGTTGTAAGTGTAGCTCCGTTCATTCTCCGCGGCGGAGGCCGCGGAGACCTGAACGCCGGAAAACGCGAACGCGGCCAGCCCGACCGTCAGCGCCGCCATAACGCGCTTCACGCGGCGAAAATCACTCATTTTTAAACAGCCCCTTTCGCTTTACCGCGCCGTGAGCGGGTTTCAGAACAAGTTTAATCCTTCATTCCAGAGGTGGACATCGTTTCCAGGATGTTGGACTGGGTAAAAATAAAAATCAACAACGGGAAGGACAACAAAAGTATCGAGATGGCCGAGCCCACGCCGACCCGGGCGATACCGGCCGAGGCTATCTGCCCCAACGCGTAATTCAGCGTTTTCAGCTGCTCGCTGTAAATAAACATTGAACTGCCCGTTCCCCACAGCGCCTGCACCTGAAAAATGGTCAGTGTCAGCCACGCCGGCTTTGACATCGGCATAACCAGCCGAAAAAACTTTCTGATTTCGCTTGCGCCGTCCATATCCGCGCTTTCAAGAATCTCCATCGGCACCATCTGATCCATAAAATTCTTCATAATAAACAGGGCGAAGGGCGAGGCAAGTCCCGGCAGAAGATAAGCCCAATAGGTATCAATCATATGGGTTTTCGCCACGATCATAAAGGTCGGAATGGCAGTTACGCCCCCGCCGTACATCAGGGCCGATTGTAACACCCTAAAGAAGCCGGAGTTGCCGGGGAACTGATACCGCGAAACCGGATAAGCGCAAAGGGAGGCGATGATAATGGTGCCAAAGGTTCCGGCCACCGTAATAAGCAGGGTGTTAAAAACATACCGGCTCATCGGAATCCACGAACCGGACATCAGGTTAAAAAGATCGGTGAAATTTTTGGTGGTCGGATGCCGCACAATAAATCGGGGCGGGAACAGAAACAGTTCGTTGACCGGTTTGAACGCCGTCATAATCGCAAAGACAAACGGCATAAACATACCAATGGCGAACACGGTCAAAAACAGGAGAAGAACCGTGTGCCCGGTGCGGGAGCGGGCGAGTCTGTTACTGAAAATATATCCGAAAATATCCATTACTTGCCCAAGCCTTTCAGTAGCTTATGAACCGCCTTGTTGCACCCCATCATAAGAAGGAACAAAAAGGTAGCTATGGCGCCCGCGTAGCCGATTTCAAAGCGGGTTCCGCCGTAATCAGTGATCATATCACCAATTGTGTAAAGGGTGTAGTCGGTACCCATGCCGCCGCTTACCCCGAAAGCGCCGGTGATGCTGAGCACCGCGGTAATTAAGAGCTGCGGCGTAACCATGGGCAGGGTAACGTAATATAATTCCTGCCACCTGTTTTTAATGCCGTCCAGGGCTGCCGCTTCATAATAGCGCTTGTCAACCCCCTGAAACCCCGCGATAAAAATCAGGAAGGAGGTACCCAGGCTGCCCCACAGGGAGGTAAAAACCAT
>JAISRF010000101.1 GCA_031273775.1 Oscillospiraceae bacterium | reverse complement strand
TTCCGTTTTCAGCGGTGACAGTTTTACTGACTTTTCCCCACCATCTGCCGAGCTTTGAAACACGAAAGGGGAGCTTCTCATTGCGGCTTTGCTTGCGGATAAATTCACGGCAAACCATTTCAAATGTGGGAGAAGCGAAGTCGTTTAGCTGCGGCAAAACCGAATAGGCAAACACGCCCTCGGCATCGCCCGTTTCCAAATCAGAAAGGTTGGTGAACACGAATGCGAACCAAAAGCGGAAGAAGTTATCGGTGATTCGATATAGCCCGCGGGTGGAGGTCGCCTGCTCTTTCCCGCTTGACAGCACCGAAAATTCACGTTCGATAATCTGCAATTCCATGAGGTTTTTCAGATAAACGCTGATTTTGGATTTTTCAATTTGCGTTTTCATAAAGATGTCGTTGAGCTGTGTGTTGCCGAGCGCAATCGCTTCAATGATGGTGTTGTAAAGAGCGGTTTCCCGCAGCTCCTGCCGAATCAAAAACTCCACCTCGCTGTATAAAATACAGCCTTTGGTCAGCACGTTTTTAATAATATTTTCGCGCAGAGTTAACGCGGGGTCAAACTGCCGCAGGTAATGCGGAATGCCGCCTAAAATGGCGTATGCAAGCATTTTATCCTCTGCCGAATAGTTCGGGAAAAACTTGATGGCATCGTCAAAGGGCAGCTCGTTCATTTTATAAATTCCGGTTGCACGGCCGTAAAGCGGGCTTTTTTCGGACAGAATTTTCTTCTCAATAAAGCTCATGGCACTGCCGCACAGCACAATCATGATGTTCTGATTTTTCAGCGTTTCGTCCCAAAGGATTTGCAAAATGGAGGGAATGGACGGATTACCCTTGCACATGTACGGAAATTCGTCGATGATGAGAAGCTTCTTTTTGCCGTTTGTCGGTAGCTCGGTAATCCCCTTGAACGCCGATTCCCAATCAGAAAAAGTGCTCAAGTATTTCGCCGCCGGACTGCCTGCGTGTAAAATGCGTTCGGAGAATGTTTTGAGCTGCTCTGAATCTGGAATTTCACGGCATGAGTAAAAAACGGCATTCTTTCCCTCGCAAAACTGATGGAGGATTTCCGTTTTTCCAATGCGTCGCCGCCCATAAAGCACAATCATCTGCCCGCCGGGAGCGTTGTATTTTTCTTCAAAAAAGCCAAGTTCCTGTTCACGTCCGATAAACATTGCAGCACCTCCGTTTCTACAAATCGAGATTATACTAATCGTGATTTGATAATAGTATAACCTATTTTTCATGATTTGTCAAGATGCAATTTTTAATTTGCACATTTGCGATTTCACACAGAAACCATTAAAATAGTTACACAGGAGCAAGCTGAATAAAAACAAAGGGGATCACAACCGCAGCATTACACGCCGGAAATGCGGGCGGCGATTCGCCAGATGGAAAAGTATTCTGCCCAAACGCGCCTGCTGTGCCGTCACAAAATCAAGACACCCGAGCAGTTATCCGCATTTATTGACGGTCGCAAGCAAGAAAAATCTGCGCTTATCAAGGAGCGGGAGCGGGTTTATAACCGCTTAAAAACCGCGAAAAAACACGATGCTGAATCGCCCGAAAAGGTGGAGGCTTTGTATGCTCAAAGAGATGAATTGTCCGAAAAAATCAAAGTTATCGGCAAAGAGCTATATTACGCTGATGACATTTTCAAGCGGCAGAATGAAATCCGCGAAAACAGCGTTTTAATCCCCGCGGTCGCCCGTCTTAAAGGTGACGGTTATGAGTTAATCGCCGGACACCGCCGCAAATTTGCCTGCCAGATTCTTGGCATTGAAACTATGCCGGTTTTGGTGCGAGAAATGACAAATGAGCAGGCAGTTATTGCAATGGTGAATTCCAATGTTCAGCGGGAAAATATCCTGCCGAGCGAAAATGCTTTTGCTTATAAAATGAAGTTGGAAGCTGTAAAAAAGCAGGGTCAGCGGTCAGATTTAACCTCGTGCCAAGTTGCGCCCTGCTCGGCTGTCAGCCGGGGGACATTATGGAATATGTTGAAGAATCCAAAAAATAACACTTGCAATATACGATTAAATAGTATATAATAGTGACAGAGGGGCAGAATAGATGAAGCGTGAATTTGTCAGCACACAAAAATTCGATAAGCTATGTCGATGTGGTCGTTCGTGAGCGGGTTTACCTGCTTCTAGCGTACCCAAAGAGCATACAAACCGATATGACAAACGAGCAAAAATCCCTTGTAAATACCCTTATTTCAGCTATAAAGGAGGAGTAACCAATGGCAGACAATAGTTTTTTTGACGATTTGAAAGAGAGCTTAGAACAAGCCGTAGCGTTCAAGAACGGCGATAAAAGCAAGGCGCGTGTGACGGTGCTTGAGTTGCCGGTGCCGGAATACAAAGCGGATGATGTGGTGCGTGTCCGCTCCACCCTGCACCTCTCCCAAAGGAATCTCGCCCTTGCGCTTGGTGTTTCCCCCCGCACTGTGGAGGCGTGGGAGGTTGGGCGAAATACGCCCGCCGGTGCCGCTCGCAATTTGCTTTATCTCATTGAACAGAACACCGCGCTTGTGGATCAACTGATCGCCCGACAGTAGCCGCCAAGCCCACAGAAACGCCCCAAAACGGGATTTTAATGCTTTGGCAATGAAAGTTTTATGCCCTGCGGCGCAAAACGCGCTACAGGGCATTTCTGTGGGCTTGTATGCGATTTTGATTTTTTGATTTAATAGGGCGTTTGATTTCGCGGTTTTTTCGCACGAAAGCCCGCTCACGTTATGCACAACAAAAATCGGGAGAGATTTAAACATCCCCCCCGCTATACGTTTTAACCTTAACATTTCTAAACATAACGGACTTTATTATTCATCCCTTGCCCCCAATAGCTTCATACGCTTTTCGGTGAGTATCTCTACTGCGCTATAGCCGTGAGAGTGGAAGCTTTCAACGCCCACACGGTAGTAAAAGTTTGTGCGAAGGTCTGCCCACTCCTCAAGCTCCCGCTTGTTTTTTGATCGCCGCAATTCGCGCATCGCCTTTTCACGCAGCTGCCGCACACGGTCGAGCGGTATACCCATATCGGCGGTTACGGTCTGGTGTGTGGCGTTGCTCCAAAACAGGAGGCGCATTACCTCGCGCTGGTCAACCGGCAGACGGTCAAGAAGCTTGTTGAGAGATTGGCGCATGGCTGCGTTGTCCTCCCGGTCGCATAAGAGTGTTGTCAAGTACTATTAAACTCGAGGGGGCCGCGCTTGTAACGGGGTGGCTTTTTCTCATACGTACGCGCGCGTAACGGTGTCCGCATACGCTTTTAATAGCCGCTCCGCTTCGTCCAGTCGCTTGACGATTACGGAGGTGTCTGTGTTTCCGGCGTCTTGGGTGTCAATCTTCCAGTGCCCGGCTTCGGTCTTGACCCCTTTTAGCTGTCCTGTTTCAAGGGCGTTTTTAACGGTAGGGTAACTAAGCCCGCTAAGGCGTTGATATTCGGCTATTGTAACGAAACGCTTACTCATGGTTTTGCGCCTCCTCATCGTTGGCTATCTCTATGAGGTCGCTTATTCCGCAATTAAAATAAGCGCAAAGTTTAGCAATCGTATCAAGCGAAAAGGTTGCTGTACCGTAATATAACCGGGTTAGCGTACTTCTTGATATTCCTGTTTCCCTCGATACCGTGCTGATGCGTTTCTTTCTTTCGCCAAGCAAAATAGAAAAGCGACTGTTTATACTCATGCTCAATTCCTCCGTTTGTCTTTTTGAGTGTTCAAACTATTGAACATATTCAGTATAATCAGTTTGCGCTTATTTGTCAATCCCCCTGTTCATATTTTTTCATTTGTTGACTTTTTGTTCAGCATATGATACACTTATTCATGGATAGGAGGGCTCAAAGTTTGAAACTTAAAGATTACGCACCGCCTTAAAAAACGGTACAGGAAACCAGACCGTCCGAAGGCGGTCAAAAAAACGGATAATGATTTATGTTGGAGCTACAGCGGGAATATCGTCCTTGATGACATATCCCCTCAAACGCAGAATATTAAGAGCTTGCGCCGTTGTGATCGTCTTTTCCTGACAGTCGGGACGTTCAGTA
>JAISRF010000097.1 GCA_031273775.1 Oscillospiraceae bacterium | reverse complement strand
TGTTAAAGCGAAGTCCCGCGCTTTTGCTGTCATTGACCTTATTGGGCTCTGTGATTTTCGCGGGCTTATCGGCCTGGGCCGCTCCGGGTTCTGTTACGGTTCTTTTTAATACGGTGAAGAGTTCGGAGGAAGCTCTTCGCGGGGGCACGGTTACCCTTCCCATTGCAATGGCGTCCACCGGGGACAGTGCCGGAGACAGTGTCCGAATGGCGGGCATATCTTTTTCCGTTCGCTATGATCAAACCAAGCTTTCTTATGTGGAAAGCGCGGTGCAGTCGGATTTTGAGGATCTGCGGTCAGCGCTTGTGTACAATAACGCCGCAAAGCAACAGTTAAACCTGTCCTGGACAGCCGATGCCCCTGTCCTGCTGCCCGCGAGCGCAAAGCTGTTCACTTTTTCTTTCAAAGTGCTTGACGGAGCGGAGGCGGGCGCCACCCCGCTGACAGTTACCGTGACGCAGTTATATGATTCTACGGTGGTTGGCGGCCAGGCGCAGTATCCGGATATCGCGATAGACAATCCCAATTCCGCTTTCACAAAAAATATTGTGGTGCTGGCGAGTGACGGTCAGGTGGGAGAAGTGATCAAAGCGATTGACGCCATAGGTGAGGTCTCCTATACAAGCGCAAGCCTTAAAAAAATAAACGATGCCGCGCAAAAATACGCGCTCCTTAACCAATCCCAAAAATCGGCCGTAACGAATTACAGCACGTTGTTGGCCGCACAAATTGAATATGAACGCTTAAAGGCGCTTTCCGCTCAAACTCCGGTGGATAACGCGGTCAGCGCGTATTTGAACAAACACAGCGGCGCCTTAGCCTTAACCGTTGATACGGTTGCGTTGACAGACGAAGCGGCCGTGAACGCGGCGTGGGTCGACTTTGAAAACCTGTCCCCCGCGGCTAAATATGAAATATTTTATCTTAACCCCCGCCTGAAAGCGTTGCTCGCAAGGCTGGAGGTGCTTAAAAAGGACGAAAATGATCGTTTGCAGGCCGAGGAGGAGGAGCGCAGGCTACGCGAAGAGGCGGAGGATCTGGCGAAGACGTTCCGGGAAGACAAAGCCGCTGTACTCATCCTCAAAGATGAGGATATAACCGCGGATCATTATCTTGTGCTGAATGACGCACTGGCGTTGCTCGTCATGTTTTCCGACATGAATCCTTATGTGGCGGATTTGTTGGAACAGGAGCGTGTTTTGCTCACCCGGCAGTTGAACATCGCGGAGGCGAAATATATTGAAGCGGGCAAGGAGCCGGAACCGGGCGCTTTGGAAGCCGCGAGGTTCAAGAACGCTTTTGCGTGGATATTAAGTCAGACGGGGCAAAGCGTCACCGCGAGTGACAAAATGGATATCATGCTGGCGATTGAGGTATACAAGCTGCAAAGCGACGCTGCGAAAAAGCTCCTTTCGGGTGAATATGATTTGCTGAGCGAGTTGCTCGCAAGCGCCGAAAAACAGGAAAAAGAGAATGTCGATACCGCCGGGAACACGGATAACAACGACCCGGCTCCGCCTCCCGGGGATACCGGCGGCGACCCGGATGACGGCGCTCCCGCGGACAGCGGTCAAAACAATCCGGAGGTTGTTGTGGTCGTTAAACCCGGCGGCGGTAGCGTAGGTTTGAATTTCGCAAACCGCGACATAGGCATTATCGTGTACATACTGCTGCTTTTACTGATACCGGCGCTGCTTATTTTCGGCTCCTTGCAGCTGTATTACCACAAATATATCAAACCGCGTTATTCACGGGACAGAAAGGCTGGCGATGCTTGATGAAACACAGTAATAAGCACAACAGGTCATTTTCCTTTGCGCTTGCCGCCGCGGCGTTAATCACCGCCTTGTCTTTTCCGGCGGCGATGGCGGCCGAAAATGAAATCAGCGATACGAACCCGCGGCTGGATATTCTCACGATACAGTCCAACGCGGAGAATATCGTTGACGGTCAGCCCCTGTATACAGCCGAATCAAATTTCACACAGGGTGACGGCAACTACCATCTGGAAACCAACGCCTACGTTCCGTGGATGTCTGAGGACGAGGTCGCTTTCGCCTATAAGCAATACAACGTAAAGGACACAAGCGACGATTTTTTGGAAGCATCCCTTACAGTTAATCACTCCCCGTCTTCACTTCCGGGAAAAACGCCGCACGAAAAGGCGTCTACCGGCCTTATGTTCCGTTCGGGTCTGGAGCAGGACGACGCGTTTGTTTTCCTGCATGTGCGTGCGAATACCGTATTGGCGGTATACCGCACGAACAAGGGTGGTTCCGCCACCGTACAGTACAGTAAGGTTACCGTCACCTATCCGCTTGAAATACAGATGAACAAAAAAGGGAACTCGGTTCAGCTTTATTACCGCGGCGCCGGAACTGAGACGTGGAATCGCTTTCAATACGCGGTTGGGATGAAAGCCGCGGGGCCGCTGTACGTGGGAGTTGCGGCGAATTCCAGTTCACAGGAAAATTGGGTCGTCGGCGATTTCGCCAATCTTTCCGTGCGTGGCATTGGCACTTGGGAGTCCGGCGGCGGGGAAGAGGAGCCGCAAAAACCGCCGCAGGAGGTTGTGGACGACGACCCGCCGCTGCTCACGGATATGTTGCTCAGGGAAACGTTCTCGGACGGTGATTTCTTTAACGGCACAACGGATAAGATCGGCAATCCGGTGTGGAACGCCGGCCCCGAAAACCACGAGATTGTCAACATCAATCAAAATCGCTTTTGGTTTAAAAACTTTAACGACAGTCAGGATTATCTCGGCAATCAAAAATGGACGGATTATTCCGTCAGCCTGGATATGATGTTTTCAAAAGACTGTGACCCGGATCCGGTTGCCGCGTCTAATTCCGTGCGGTTGCACGCCCGACTCACCGATGTTCCCATGTATGGCATTTGCGACTATTACGCCATGATTTCCGAGGGTTACAAGATCACAGTAGCTAAGCGGACGTTTAAGGATTTAAAAGCGGAAACCACCGGAAATACTCTGGGGACAGCCACCCTGAGAGATTTTTTTGACGGTCCGGTTGTTGACGGTGAAACTACTCTTTACAACGTTCTCGGGGACGGCTTGGTACACCGCATGCGTTTTGATGTTTTTGACAACAGGCTTACCGTTTATTGGGACGGTTTAAAAGTGCTTTCCGTGGAAGACACACCGGAAAACGCCGGCGCCTCAACCGCAATCGGGGAAACGGTTCACGGAGCCGGCTGTGTCGGCGTTGCGACTGTCCAGACCTCTGTGTATCTTGATAACCTGACGGTGCGCAAGCTGGAGGATTTGTTTGGCGGCGACTATGACAATCAGATCGGCGGCAACTGGAATGACCCGGTTCCGAGTTATGTTTCGCAATTCAAACGGTAATCACACCACATTATATTTGGAGGTA
>JAISRF010000020.1 GCA_031273775.1 Oscillospiraceae bacterium | reverse complement strand
ACCCTTGCATCGGGGAACAGATTTATAAGCATGTTGATTTTGAGGGGCAGCGGATTACCGGTCGGGCAGCGGCTGAATTGCTATTGGAAAAGCAACTGAAGGGGCTTGAACTTATGGCGGCGGCCGGAGCTGTGTGCAAGGTCAACTGCGTCGCTATCAAAGGTATAAACGACCGCCATATTGCCGCGGTCACCAAAAAAGCGCGGAAGCTCGGCGCTTATATTGCAAATATTATGCCGCTGATCCCGGTGGAGGGTTCATCCTTTGAGGGAATGCCGATGATCAGCAACAAAGAGATTGCGGCACTCAGAGAGGAAAGCGCTGTCAACCTTCTGCAGATGAAGCATTGCAAGCAGTGCAGAGCCGATGCCGTTGGCACGTTGGACAACGACCGCTCCATAGATTACCGCGATCTTTCCGAGACAGCCGCCACTCCCGCGCAAAAAAAGCGGTACGCGGTTGCCACAAAAAGCGGCAAGGTGGTGGATCAGCACTTTGGCCACGCTGAAGAATTCTACATATACGAAACTGACGGCGTAACCACCGCTTTTGTAGAGCGGCGCGATGTGGGGAAATATTGCGCCGGAGTTGAGGAGTGCGAGGACAAGGATAGTGTGATGAAAGGCATGTTAAAAGCTTTTTCCGATTGTGACGGCGTACTCGCGCTTCGCGTAGGTTACTCTCCCACGGAGAAGCTAAAGGCAAATGGCATCCGTGTCATTACGACTTATGACCGTATCGAACACGCCGTTGCGCAGGCGGCAAATTCATAAAAAGAAAGAGTTGGTTTTGTTATGGTATCCCCAAAGTATCACATTTTCATCTGCACCAGTTGCCGGGTGAACGGCACACAGAAAGGCTTCTGTTTTCAGAAAGGCAGCGTGGATTTGGTGCAAAAATTCATGCAGGAAATTGAGGACAGAGAACTCACCTCAGACTGCATGATTACCAACACCGGTTGCTTCGGCATTTGTGACAAGGGTCCGATTGCCGTGGTTTACCCCGAAGGTATTTGGTATGGGAATTTAACCGAAGAAGCGGTTGAAGAAATCTGCGAACAGCACTTTGAAAACGGAACGCCGGTCAAGGAATACATCATTTAGAACGGAGCAAGCATAATAGGACAAACCTGTAACCAAAAGGAGGTGATCCGGTTGATTTGTGTGATTGACCGCACCCTTTCCTGCTTAGACCATTTTTCACCCACACCCAAACAATTACTAAAGTTGACCGGATTACTGGTAGAGGCCGCGGCAGACTGGATCGAGCTTTCAGAGACAGCGTTTTTGTCTATGCAAACCCTACCGAAAGGCGGGAAGTACATTCTCAGACTTAAAACACAGGAAAATCGCTCAAAATACCCGATGTTCGAACGGTTTGTTTGCCGTGAACTGAGCCAGTCCGAATCCGGAAAACAGGTGACCGCGGAAATAACCATGAACAGCATTCATGAATCCTACACTTTGGCAAAGTACAGAGAGTATGGTTTGATCCGAGTAAGAGGGATGGACGATATCCTGTTAGAAAACTTTGACAGTGCCTTTGGGCGGTTACGCAAAATCTTCAGCGGCGGGATAGAGCTTTGCCCGACAAATCGTTTTGGTTGCGCGTCAGCAATCGCTACAGAATGGGCGTTGGCAGACAGGGGAACGTCTGTCGTCACATCCCTGTGCGGTATCGGCGGCTTTGCGGCTTTTGAAGAAGTGGTTATGGCACTCCGGTACGCGCGATTGCGCAAGGTAGGCAAAAATTATCCCATGTTTCCCGCAATCGGCCGGCTAATGGAAGAAATTCCCGGAATCAAAATTCCGGGAAACAAACCGATTCTGGGAAACGGAATTTTTGCGGTCGAATCGGGAATTCATGTGGACGGCATAGTAAAACAACCCAAAAGCTATGCGCCTTTTCCGCCGGAGGACATTGGGCAAAAGCATACCATTGTATTGGGAAAACAAAGCGGCAAGGGTTCCATAATCTACAAACTCCAAGAACGAAACCTGCGAATGACAAGAGATGAAATTTTGCGGTTGCTTATTTCCGTAAAAAAATTTAGTATCAAAAAAAACCGCGCCATAACAGATGGCGAATTTGTTGTGCTGGCCGAAGAAGTCTTGGCAGGGCGGGGGTGCGCCACATGAAAAAGCGCAAAACGATTGTGGATACCACCTTGCGTGACGGCGAACAAGCCCCGAATATATCCTTCAGCCGTAAACAAAAGCTGGAGATTTTTCGCGTTTTAGAACAAGCGGGCATTCCACAAATTGAAATTGGAGTTCCCGCTTCTGATTCCTATGTAAGGGAAACACTGCGGCAGATTGTGGGCATACGAACAAAGGCTAAAATTTCGGTGTGGTCTCGTCTGAATCCGAACGATATACAGCATTGTATCCACTGCGAACCGGACATGATCCATATTAGTGTTCCGGTTTCTTACGGACATATTTATTCCAAATTGAAAAAAAATAAAACATGGGTTTTAAATCAGCTCTATGCCTGCATTGGACTTTTGCAGACGGCAAAGGTAGAAATATCGGTGGGCTTTGAGGATGCCTCCCGCGCGGACATGGCTTTTTTGATGACCGTAACACGAACTCTTGCAGATTTTGACATTCACCGCATTCGTTTGGCAGACACTGTGGGAATCATGACTCCCTCCGTTGCCAGAAAAACACTGAAAGATTTCATGTTTCACACAGGGGGGAAGGCTGGTCTCGGCTGCCATATGCACAATGACTTCGGCATGGCACTGGCTAATACGATTGAAATGCTGAAGGAAGGCTGTGACTATGCCGACACAACGGTGCTGGGGATTGGTGAACGTGCGGGTAATTGTGATTTTTTTGAGTTGATTCGAGCCACCGCGCCGATATTTGATTTTGGAATTACCACCGTGACCGCATTAGAAGCACAAAAGGAAATTTCTGTTGTTATAGGTAAACAAATCGCTTTATAATTACGCAAACAATTGTTTGATTTGACAAAATTCAAAATTTATATTTATTTTAGTTGACTTTTGTTTTGTTTTGTATTATAATGAAA
>JAISRF010000168.1 GCA_031273775.1 Oscillospiraceae bacterium | reverse complement strand
TAAGCGACGGCGCGGTGCCTGCCCCGGATATGATTTTGCCGTTTGCGTCCGGTCCGATTGGGTTTGGTACAAAGCCGACATTCCCATCGCCCAATTTATCCATAAATACCCTGCCATTGTGATATGCCGCGGTAGCCATCGCGACCTTGCCGGTGTCGAACATACCCATTGGGTTACTGGAGGGAATGACCTTGTCGGTGTTGTAGAGGTCGTAAGAAAATTGCAGCGCTTTGATATATCTGCTGTCCTCACCGTTATATACCCATCTTCCGTCCCTTTTGACATATGGCACATATCCGTTCGCCGTCGCGAAGATCGGGATTGGCTGAGAGCCGTAGTTGCAAACGCCGTAATATTGAGTTCCGCCGGACTGGTATGTCATATCCTTGGCCACTTTTTTGAAATTATCCCAGTTCCAGGTGTTGTTCGCCATATAGGTGTATGGATCCGCAATGCCTCTTTCCACGAACAGAGATTTATTAAAGAAGACTCCGCCGGGAACGCCCAAATTATCAATGTATGGCGCAAGGAAATAATGCTTACCGTTGATTGCCATTTGTTCGGAGGATTTTGCCAGCCAGCGATCATCGTTGAAATCCAGTCCGTAACCGTCCAGCGGCTTCATATAAGAATTGAACGCGTAGCTTGGATACGCAACATCACCGACGATGAACGCAATGTCCACAAAGCTTTTGTTGCCCGCGTTAATTGCATGTGTCAGGTCGTCCATATATGCCGATGATTCTTTGCCCTCGTCAAAACGCAGCTTGCAGTTGTATTTTGCTTCCAGCGCCTGTACAAAGGCAAGCCATTGACCATAGGCCGGATTGGTCTGATCCATGTTCAACCCGGTCACCCATTTTGAAATGACCACGGTCGCGCCGCCAAATCCCTTGACATCGGCCGGTTTTGAGGTGTCTACCGTGGCGGGCCTGGAGGAAGAAGTTTTGCTCCCGCTACTACCCGACTTGCTTTTGCTGGCACTCGGATTTACAATTTTGTTTCCTGAGCTGTCCAGCAATATCTTTCCTGTGCTGTCTGTCAGATAGTCTCCCGCGTCATCATCATCGCCTGTTCCGTCCCCTTCCGCCGTGGTACCGGAGGTTTTGCTTTTGGCCGAACCGCTGATCACTTCCTCCACCACTCGAGCGCACCCCACAATCCCAAAGAGGAGACAAAACGCCAGCAAGATTGCGGCAAGCTGCCGCCATTTTGAAATTTTCATAGCCAAACACTCCTAATCATATTTTATTTTGTGCCGCCGTCTTTCGGCGTAGGGCTTTTTCCAAATGCCGCTTGCATACTTTGGTTTAGCGATTCTTGTTCGTCTTTTCCGCCTTTTTTCTTTTTCCGGAGCAAAATCAGGAAAACCGCGGCTCCCAGAAGCGCCACCCCGCCGACAACGATTAAAACGATCGCCAACGCGGGAAGACCATAATAAACAGTTCGCCTAATCGTGCTTTCGCTCTCTTCTTCCTCTTCTTCACTATCGCTTCCGGAAGGCTTCTTGGGTTTGGATGATGTGCCGCCGTTATCATCGCCGGAGACGTCCGAATCTCCGTTCTCGGCAGTAAGATGATCCTCCTCGGGATACTCTTCCGGCGGCATTTCGCTTGCATCGGGTTCGGACTGCTCTTGAATCGGATTTTCCGGAGACTCGACCACCGGCGGTTTTTCTTCTTCAACAAGCGCTTCGGCAAATCCAATGCTTCCCTTTTCCGCCGCCAGTTCTTTGAAATATTGGAGCATGTCGCCTTTGAGCCCGACATAAACATCGGTGAGCGGACGAACGTAATCAGGGTTGTTTTCATCGGTTATCGGCTCAAAATCCACCAGCATATCAACAAAGTTGTGCATTGAGCCGGAGGAAGTTCTGATTGAGAAGAACTGCCAAACCAATTCGTCGCCTTTTTTAACCGTGACGCGTGTGGTGAACGCGGCGTCTATACTCCCGGTTTTCCAGTCTCCCCGGGACGCGCCGCCAAAAATCGTTACTCCGTTTTTCTTTGCCCGAACAAAATGGTCGGACACTGGTCCGCCCCTGCTGGACGGGTGAATGATCGCGATACCATCCTCCGCCGCCGTAAAGCGCACCTGAACGCCTGTGTAGATAGTTTCGCCGTCAACATCCAGAGGCACGGTCGGCGCAAACTGCCACGCCGCCATATTTGAGCCGTTGATAATGATATACGGCTTGGCGGCAGGGACAAACGGATTTTCAAAATATATATGCGTTCCCTTAACAAGACTTTCCGCCCGGCCTGTCGCAACCACCTCGCACTTGACAGAATCCGTCTCCTGCATAACGTATATTCCCTCAAAGACAAACCGGTCGCTCACGGGGATATAGTTGGGAGAAGATACGCTTCCGTCTGTGAGCAGGGGCGGATAATAGTTTTTTGCACTGTATGTGATTTTGCCGTTTTCATCCGCGGTAACCGGGATAACGGCCGGTGAGCCAAGCTCAATCGTGAGCGAACCGCTTCCCGTCTCCGCCTTGAAATACGCCTCGACCACAAGGCTTTCTCCCTCGTCGAGATCCGCTCTGATCGCCGGAACGCCAACTGTGAAATCCTCCGCCAGCGCGTCCGCAAGGCTGACGCTTTGCCAGTCTCCGTCTATCAAAGGCGCGGTTTCATCGGCGGTGACTTTTATCACGCGGTAGAAAAGCGTCCCCGCCGGCGCGCCCGCCTTTGCAATGAGCGTCCATCCAAAATCGCAGAGTGATTTTTCCTGAGCTTTATAAGAAAACGACATACCGTACCGCGCGGCGCCGGTGTCTCTCATATTAAACGCGATAGAACGCTTTACGGTACTGTTATAAAACGTATACCCCACGCCCCACGCCGTGTGGGTCAGTTCCGGCCAGATTTTGCTGTCTGTGAACTCCAGAATCGCCTGATCCGGGTCGGCGGTGAAATCGCCCGCGCGGTAATACCAGCAGGGTCCCAGAACATCGCTGGGGAGACTACCGTTGACATTTTGGAGCGCGTAACGCGTTGCTTGCGGCATTGTAACGTCAACGGTAATGTCTTTGAAGTTGCAATACGCGGTATTGCCCACCCGGTTGTGGCAAAATTGGAAAATAAGCTCGTCGCCGCGCTCTACCAACGTGCCGGCGGACAATATCCCCGCGGGAGAATTGCTATTCCAATTTCCTTTGACGGAGCCGGAGGAAATCACGCGCCCACCCTTAACAATCCGCACGAGCTGCCCGGAAATCAGAGCGCTCAGGTTAGAAGACATCTTGAGCGTCGCCAAACCGCTTTCCTCTGCAGTCCAGCGGATCTGCATACCGGCATATATCAACTCGCCGCTGCCGTCGTCAAATGGCTCGACCGGGACAAACTGGAACGCGGTAAGATTTGTACCGTTTATGACCACTCCGGGGCGCTTTGCGGCATTGCCAGAATATGAAGCCCGAACCTCCGGAGCGGTCGAAACGTTTGTCAGGGCGGAAAGCGGCTCCGCCGCGCCGATTGCCTCCACCGCGCCGGAGGCGTTTTCTTTGAAATAGACCGCTTCATACGTAAACCGGCTGTTGATTGGCGTGTACGCCGAATAATTCATTGTTCCGTCTGAATAAAGCGGCGGGAAATATTCCCTTGCGCTGTAGGTGTATGAGGTATCGTCCGTTTTGCTGACTGGGGTGACAAACGGTGAACCCAGCTCAACCGCTGCCGTGCCGCCGCCCGCCGTTTCGTAATACGCCTGAACGGCGATGCGATCGCCTTTTTCGAGCTGCGCTCGCGCGGGGGTAACCTTTACTGACTCGTCCGCTGTAAGAGAGGCTGCAAAGGATTTTTCCTGCCAACCCCCGGCAAGGGCAGTCTGGCTATCTTCGGACATCTTCACCGCGCGGTAACGGAGCGTCCCCGCCGGCGCGCCCGCTTTGAGGATCAGCGCGTAGGA
>JAISRF010000140.1 GCA_031273775.1 Oscillospiraceae bacterium | reverse complement strand
GTCTCCCTCCCACGGTGTGCTTCTGCGTGATCTTTCCCCTTCCATTGTGACCCCTCCTTTGTGGTTCCAGTATACCACATACCGAAGGGTATAGCAACACTATGCAACTGAGGATTTTTCCAGAATCTCCGCCACAAGCTGCTTTAAATCATCCGACCCACAGAGCTTGCCGCACCGGGCGCGCAGCCGCGCCGCGCCGGGCATCCCTTTTATGTACCACGCCGCGTGCTTGCGTATTTCCCGGGCGGCGACTTCCTCGCCCTTTAACTCCGCCGTCCGCCGGGCTTGACGGCACAACACCAACAGCTTCTCCGTCAGCGGCGGTTCCGGCAAGTTGACCTCATGGTTTAACCAGGCGCTAATTTGTGCGAAGAGCCACGGCGCGCCCAGTGCGCCCCGCCCGCACATGACCATGTCGCAGCCGGTTTGCTCCAACATGTTTGCCGCGTCTTTTGGTGAAAACACATCCCCGTTGCCCACCACGGGGATGTTCACCGCCTGCTTTACCGCGCGGATGACCGCTAAATCCACAGGGGGGCGGTATTGCTGTACGCGGGTGCGCCCGTGTACGGTGATAAACGCGGCGCCGGCTTCCTCCGCCAATTTCGCGATTTCAACCGCGTTGATATGCCCGCTGTCCCAGCCCGCGCGAATTTTCACGGAAACCGGTATACGCGCCGGGACAGCGTTCCGCACGGCGGCGACAATGCTTGCCACCAGCGCCGGATGATTAAGGAGCGCGGAACCGCCTCCGTTGGCCACCACCTTTTGGGCGGGGCATCCCATATTGATATCGATAAAATCCGGGTCGTTACGCGCGGCTTCACGCGCGGCTGCACACATCACCGCCGGATCATCTCCGAAAAGCTGGAGTCCGTAAGGGCGTTCTTTTTCCGAAACATCCAGCAGAGACCGCGACTTTTTGTCGCCCAGCGCCACCCCTTTAGCGGAAACCAGCTCTGACACGCAAAACGCCGCGCCAAACGAAATACAAAGCTCCCTGAAAGCGCGATCAGCCGCCCCTGCCATTGGCGCAAGGGCGGCTTTTCCTGTGAAATTATGAATGTCAAAGGCAACAGAATGGTTTAACATAATTTAAACGAATTTACCCTGTGGGCGATACAATAATTCTTGATTCTCAACTTTCAATTCTCAATTATACTACGCGCCCGCCGGATATTTAATCTTCTTCGCGCTCAAATATCCTATCACATAAGAATTTTCAATGATGGAAAGCTGTTCGGTCTCCGCGCTTAAATCACCTTCGTAACCTGAGGCTTTCAAGAGCTTAGAAACGGTAAAATAATTGGTGTCATAATAAAACGGGTCGGCCATAATATCCTTGCGCAGTACCAGCATAAAACTGTTGCTCAGTTCCAAAATAGCGGCCTTGCCCACTTCCACCTCCAAAAGCTTGGTGTAGCCTTCGGTTTCGGTGCCATCGCTACTGCCGCTGGCAGTGCTTTCGTACTGCACTACCTCAGCGCTTTTAAACACCACGGCATCCGGATCCTGTGCCGCCGGCGTTTCATCCTCAGACGCGGTATCCGCAGAGGATGTTGATTCGGAGCTTGCCGTTTCCTCCGAAGCCGCTTCGGAAGCGGCGGGTTCTTCTTCGGATGCGGCATCTTCGTCCGCTGTCGGGGCGGGAAACTCAATGTCGTAATCGGCTTTTACCTTATCAAAGGCTTCACCGTTGTTTAGGCGGGTCATATATTTTTCCAGAGCCGCTTTTTTGGCCGCCTTCTGTTCGTCGGTCAGTTCGATAATATTGCCGTCTTCATCGGTTTCGGTGGATGTTAAATCCATGGTGAGGGTGTTGGCCAACGCGTAATTCGCCTGTAAATATGTTTTGGCTTCTTCTTCGGAAGCGGCCAGGACGCCGTCTTTGTCAAACAGCTTCTCATAAAGGGCGCCGCTAAAATAATCGACCAGAAACGCTTGCTTGTAAGTGGCCAAAGACACGCCGTTCGGGACAAAAAGATCTTTGTATCCGTAATAATTCCAATAGGCCTCCGCGTAGCTGTCACACTCTTTTTTCTTTTCGTCGGTCATGACTTCGTGTTTTTCGAATTCGCGGATAAAGGCAACGTGGTTCTTGGCGGCCGCGAGCGCCTGTTCCTTCACGTAAAAGTAAAAGGTTTGACCGTTGATCACCTGCTTGGCCAGTTCATTCGTGTCGGAGGGCACGGAAACGGTGGCGGTGCCGTTTTCGTCCGGCGCGGCGAGCGTGTTCCGTGCAGAGTATTCCGCGGTGACTAAAAAGTACAGGTACAGCGCCGCGGGAATCTCGTACCCGTCAACGGTGAGGGCGATCTCGCCCTTTTTGTGGCAGGCGGCAAGGGACACGAACAAGCAGGCCGCAAGGAGGAGCGCAAGGACTTTCTTCATAAAATTCACACAACCCTTTTGATTTAGTTAACAGTTAACTTTTAATTGATTTCGCGCCGATTTCGTCCAAAACCTTTTCCGCTTTTTGATACTCCTCGCACACGACCAAAATGATGACGGTTTTTGTGCGCCGCAACACCGCGTGAGTCAGCTTGGAGCTTTCGGCGGAGGACTGATTTTTAAAATTTGTCGCGCGCTGATTTACATGAGCTAGAAGAGCGGCGGTTATCTCGTCAAAATATTTGCTGTGTGCCAGTCCAACCACCACCAGTTCGTCAGACTTGTCCTCCGAAGAACTGACATATAGCGCCGCGGAAGACACGGAACCGGAATCCACGTTCAGAAAAGACGTGAAAATCTGGTCATCATTCATCTGAACAAGCGGGGCAAACTGCACATTTGCCTGAATCGTTTCGGCGATTTCATCGGGGGACATGGAATTCGCCCGCTTACAGGATGGAAGAAGAAAGCAGAATGCCAGAAGAATAAAGGCCAAAGTCCGGAGTTTCAGCGTTACCGCCCCCTTTTTTAGTGGCTTATCGGCGCAAAACGCCAATAAAAAACAATAATTCTCAATTCTCAATTGCGCGCCGCAGAGCGCTCATATACCGCGATTTAATTAATCGAAATGATAAGAAACAGAATCGCACATAACCAATTCATTTTACAATATTTCTCCTTAAAAAGAGTTACAAAACGGTTACAAAATAGTTACAAAACGTAACCTAATCCTGCCGAGTGTAAATAATATGTTACATAATCCGGACACATAATGTTTTTGCACCCGGAGTTTTCACACTTTCAACAGAGTTTTCAACAGTCAAAGGCGCAAAACTCCAAAGCCTGTCCGCTTTTTTCTGCCGTGAAAAACTAAAACTGTTGAAAACCTAAAGGTTTGCATTGGTTTACATAAAGACTTTTTGAATTTTGAGCGGCGGTAATCGGTTTACAAAGTCTTGGAAAATTTGCGGCGCGTAATGGTTTATCATGATGCCAAACGAGACATAATAACTGTAATAAAAAAAGAATTGAGGCATGGTGTTTTTTTATGAAAGCGGTTATTATGGCCGGCGGCGAGGGCAGCAGGCTCCGCCCCTTGACTTGCGATATACCAAAGCCCATGGCGAGGCTTTGCGGCATTCCGGCAGTGAGCCGGATATTGGATTTACTATGTGAGCACGGCATTACTCAGGCAGCGCTGACACTGCGCTACTTGCCGAATGTCCTGCGGGAGGAATTCCCGGGCGGCGAATACAAGGGAATAAAGTTGGATTTTGTTATGGAGCTTGAGCCTCTGGGTACGGCAGGCGGGGTGAAAAACGCCGTCCCGCAATCGGACGGATCCATCGTTGTCATCAGCGGGGACGCGCTGTGCGACGTTGATCTGACGGCGGCAATCAAAAAGCACAACGAGTTGGGCGCGGACGCCACGCTGGTAGTCACCCGGGTGGCTGATCCGCGCGAATACGGGCTGGTGCGATTCGGCGGGGACGGGCTGGTTACGGGATTTCTGGAAAAGCCCGGCTGGAATCAGGCGGTGACCAACGCCGCGAATACCGGGATTTATATCCTTTCCCCCACCGCGCTGGCTCTCATTCCCGAAAACAAACCCTTTGATTTTGCCAAAGATTTATTTCCCCTAATGATGAAAGAAGGAAAGAGACTGGCGGCGTATGAAACCTTTGATTATTGGTGCGATATCGGAGATTTACTGACCTACAGGCTGGCACAGGCGGATATTCTGCACGGCCGGGTAAGCGCGGCTCTTCCCCCGCGGCGGGAGGGAGTCGCCCCTAACGAAGGGATATATTTCAAGGACGCCGCCGTTGCCGGTGATTTTCAAATCATCCCGCCGGTTTATTTCGGGAGCGGCGTGTCCGTGGGAAAGGGGGCGGTGATCGGTCCGGATACAATACTGGACGACAACGTGACGGTGGGCGAGTTTTCCCGTGTGCGGCAAAGCGTCCTGCTTCCCGGCGCGTTTGTGGGCGAAAGGGCGCGGCTCACAGGCGCGGTCGTGGGCGCGGGGGCTTCGGTCAAGTCCGAGGCTTCGGTTTATGAAGACGCGGCGCTGGGCGCGGGCGCGATAGCCGGGCTACGGGCGGAAATCTTGCCCGGAGTACTGATTTGGCCTGGCAAAGAAGTGCCCGACAACGCTCGCCAAAGCGACAGCCTGCAATACGGCGCCGGCCACCGTGAGTTGTTTGACGACGATGGCATATCAGGCGAAACCGGCGTGGATTTAACCCCCGAGCTGTGCGCGAAAATCGGCGCGGCGGTGGGTTCCTTGCGGTGCGGGCGGCGCGTGGGCGTGGCTTACGGCGGGAGCCGGGCGGCCAAAGCGTTTAAGGCGGCGTTTTGCGCGGGTGTGCTTTCCACCGGCGCTCAGGTGTGGGATTTCGGAGAGGCCATGGAGGCCGAAACCGCCTATGCCGCAAGTTTCTGCAGCTTGTCTCTGTGTGTGCATATCGGCGGTGGCGGCGGGGCGCATTCCACCATCCGTCTGATTGGCGAAAACGGCCTGCCCGCCAACCGGAACGTGGAGCGGGAGTTGGCGGGAATTATATCTCGCGGGCAGTTTTCACGAGCGTCGTGGAACGGCTACCGCGATGTGGCAGACATGACGGGTATCCGGATGCTTTACCGGCAGGAGCTTTACAAAAGCGCGCCGAAAGGGCTCTCGGGCTGTGAGGGGCAGGCGCGGTGCGGCAATCGCGAGGGAGAGCGCGTGTTCGAGGACACCTTGATCCGTTTGGGCTGTGACGTTACGGCGGGGCCGGTGTTTAATCTTTCCCCGTCAGGTACCAAGGTTTCGGTGACAGACAAAGAAGCCGGGCACATCACCCATGAGCGGATTCTGGCCGCCGCCTGTTTAATTGAGCTGAGGCGCGGACACAATCTGACCCTGCCCTATGACGCACCCCGGGTGATTGACGCGCTGGCGGAAAAATACGGCAAGAGCACCCAACGTTATTTTTCTTCCTCTGCGGACGGACGGGACAAAGCGGCACGGGAGAAAAGCCGCGCCCAACTGTGGCTGCGTGACGGCATGATGACGGCCATCCGGCTGCTGTCTTACTTGCGGGAAAGCGAGGAAACGCTGGTCGAACTGATGGAGGAAATTCCGGCGTTCGCCACGGCGGTGCGCTCCTTTGAAATTGACGTGCCGCCCACTGAAATGTTTGAAAAAATCTCCGGCGAATTCGACCTGTCCGGTGAGGGGGCACTACTCTCACGAAACGGCGGAACCTTGCTGATACGCCCGTCAAAAAAAGGAAAAAGCCTGCGCATTCTGGCGGAAGCGGCGAGCAGTGAAACGGCCGAGGCTCTCTGCGATGAAATTTGTGCAAAACTGGAAAGCCGATAGAATGTGAGGGCGACCGTTCCCGGTCGTCCGTGAAGCCCGCAACTCAAAAAAATAAAGCCGCTTCGTTATACGCGGAAGCGGCTTTAAATGTTTGCAATTAAAATGTTTGCAAAATGAATTTCCAAAATATTTCATTTGAAAAATGCTCGGCGATTCTGTTTTATGACTTGCCCTAAATACCATGGCATGAATGTGCAGATTCACGCAGTAACCAAAATCAATCTTAAATATCTGTCATCTAAATTCCGGTAGCCAGTCGCCGTGCGCAGCAATCAGATCGTCTACCATACTGCGGATGTCATCTAAGGACAGTTCCGCGGCGGTGTGCGGCTCCAGCATGGCAGCATGGTAAATATGTTCTTTTTTAAGTGTCGCCGCCGCCTCTATGGTGAGCAAATGCACATTCACGTTGGTCTGGTTCATGGCGGCCAGCTGTACTGGCAGACGTCCCACACGGGTGGGGTGGACACCCATGCCATCCACCAGACAGGGTACCTCCACGCAGGCGTCATGGGGCAGATTTTCTATCAAACCGCCGGAGTTGAGCACATTACCTCCGATTTTAATCGGGTTGCCGGTGACGATGGCCTCCATAATGTAAGAAGCGTATTCGTGGCTGCGCTCGTGGAGGATGGTGTCCTGTCCGATCAGATTGTCATATTCCTTCGCCCAGCCGGCAATTTGGTTTACACAGCGCCGGGGATATTCATCGAGCGGGATATTAAATCGCTCAATCAGCTCCGGGTATTTCTGCTTGATGTAGAACGGGTTATACTCGGCGTTGTGCTCGCTGGATTCGGTGCAGTAGTAACCCAGTTTGTCCAAATAATCAAAGCGCACCATATCGCCGTGGGAACCGGCGGCGTTTCTTTCTTTCGCGCGCCGTTTGATTTCGGGATATAAATCAAGGCCGTTTTTGTCCTGTATTTCCAGCAACCACGCCATGTGGTTAATTCCGGCGATTAACTCTTTGCGACCCTCCAGCCTGTCTTCCAGCCCAAGCGCTTTGAGCAGACCATCGGAGCAGACCTGGACGCTGTGGCACAGCCCGACGGCTTTCACGCCGGTATAACGCTGTATATAGCCCGTAAGCATGGACATGGGGTTGGTGTAATTCAAAAACCACGCGCCGGGGCAGACTTCTTCCATATCGCGGGCGAAATCCGCCATGACGGGGATGGTCCGAAGAGCCCGCATAATCCCGCCGATACCCAGCGTATCGGCAATGGTCTGGCGCAGACCGTATCTTTTGGGAACCTCAAAATCGGTAATGGTGCAAGGCTCATAACCACCCACCTGAATGGCGTTGATCACAAAATCGGCGTCTTTAAGCGCGGCTTTCCGGTTTTCCACGCCTAAATATGCCGTGATTTTGCCCTTGCCGTCAAGCCCCTTGTGAATGGCGGTAAGGATGGCTTCGCTTTCCTTGAGACGCCCGGAGTTAATGTCGTACAGCGCGAATTCCGATTCCGCCAGCGCCGGAGTACACATGGCATCGCCCAGCACATTCCGGGCAAATACGGTGCTGCCCGCACCCATAAAGGTAATTTTCATAAACTTCCACCTTTCTATGCCGCGATTTTGCGGTCATTTCGCAGGAAGAGTATATCAAAGGAAGTCCGGAATGTCAATGACTAAATTTTCTGAGTTTCCCCATTTTCAAAATTTTGGAAATCATGTTCTTAATTACAGCAGATGTATTTAACCACCGTGGTCATTCCCCCGACCGGAGGCGCGAAATTGTTGCTTTGGGCAACCGGCCGGCGGCAATAAAGCGGCC
>JAISRF010000115.1 GCA_031273775.1 Oscillospiraceae bacterium | reverse complement strand
GTCAGGCGGGTTGAAGTTGAAAGCAATGCTTTGCTGGGTCGGTTTCAGGCGGTCCGGCAAATGTGCAGGAGTTAAAACCGAAGAATCAGTGGTGTTAACCATAGCCAATACAATGTTTCTCAGTTCTCGAATATTGCCACGCCAGGAATAATTAGAAAATAATTGCAGGGTTTTCTCGTCAAAAGTCTTGCTATGTTGGGAAAAATCATCAACAAACTTCTGGGCCAACAGGGGAATATCCGATTTACGTTCGCGTAATGGCGGAATTTCCACGGCCACAACACAAAGTCTGTAAAAAAGGTCTTCCCGGAATTTTTTGATATGCATCAACTCTGTCAGGTTACGATTGGTGGCAGAGATTATGCGCACATTGGTATCAATGGGTTTTCGCCCTCCGATTTGCATGAACTGACCATTTTCCAGAACCCGCAGGATTTTAGTTTGGATAGTTATATCAAGATCACCGATTTCATCTAGAAAGAGTGTGCCGTGGTCAGCTGTTTCATAAAGACCGATTTTGCCGCCTTTAGCAGCGCCGGAAAAAGCGCCGTCCTCGTAACCAAAAAGTTCGGATTCTGCCAGAGATTCCGGTAGACAGGGACAATTAAGGGTGACAAAAGGCTGCTCCGCACGGGGACTGGCATTGTGGATTGCTTGGGCAAAGACTTCCTTACCAGTGCCGCTTTCTCCTGTAAGGAGAATACTGGCTTCCGAATCAGCAGCTTTTTGAGCGATGAGTATGGCCTTTTTGATGGCAGGGCTTTCACCGATGATGCTTTGAAAAGTCATTTGCGCTTTATGCAAAGAGGCCAACTGGTTCCGCATTTGTTTTATGCTACGGGTGTAATCGTCTATTTTTTTACGTACGTCTTCCAAAATTTTAAAGGTCGTAACTGTGCCGACCGCTATATCGTCAACAATAATCGGTGCCACAGCAGTATAAGTGTAGAGTTTTTTGGTGGTATAGGAGAAAGCGTCGGATTCCGACATGCGTTTTTTGTGAATAATGAGAGATGGTCCGATACCGTCTATGGGTTTTTTTGTTTTCAGAGCCGTAGGGGCTTGTACGTCTGTGCCTTTGAGTTCAATAAGGTTTTTCCCGATGATTTCTTCTTTTGTAAACCCCGTCAAGTTAAGAAAAGCTGGATTAACGGCGATATAATCCATGTTTTTATCTAAAACTGCAATGCCATCATATATGGACTCAAATATTATCTTGTATAAATCAGGGTTAGTCTGTAAAGTTTTTTGATCCATGTTTTATAGCCTCCTTTCCTTCTTCCTGTTTTTATGGGTTAATAATTGATAAATAAGAAAAACATTGTATTGTGGGAGTGTGCAATGAATAAAACTGTCAAGTATACGGGGTTTTCAATTTTTTTGATTTTAGGGGTTGTCATCGGCGTGATGCAAATATTTCAGCCGGTGTTGGACGCCAAAGGGAATCTGACGTTAATGATGCTGATCATAACCATTGCCCTCTGGATATTTAAACCGTTTAATCTGCCTTTTTCCGTCAGCGGAGGCTTATTTATGGCATCATTACTCGTCCTTGGCGTTCCCGCTGCCAATGTCTTTTCAGGTTTTTCGGGTACGGCGGTCTGGACTCTTATTCCGGCCTTGTTTTTTGGCTTTGTCTTGGCTAAGACCGGCCTGGGAAGGCGTATCGCTTATTTCGGCATGAAGAGCATCAAAGTTTCGTATCCTGGTTTGCTGATGATGTGGTTCGTGATTGGTGTAGGATTATCTATATTAACACCTTCTATCACGGTAAGGGTTGTTATTGTTACCCCGATTGCGCTACAATGCGCACAAATTTGTCAGTTGCCCAAAGGTTCTAAAGCGCGATCTCTGGTGTTGATTACAGCTTGGGCTATGGCTATGATTCCCGGAGTCGGGTGGTTGACCGGTTCTTTGAGCGGCCCCGTTATTTCCGGCTTTTATGCCTCAATCCCTGAATTGGGGGCAATTGATTTTTCTTCGTGGGCCAAAGTTTCCTTGCTCCCGACTGTGCTGATTTCTTTGCTTACGGTAATATTTGGATATTTTGTTCTAAAACCTGCGGAAAAACTGACTGTTACCAAAGAAGTTTTTGTGGAAGAATATAGGAAATTGGGGCGGACCAGCGGAAAAGAAATAATAACCGGAATTGTTCTGATTGCTTCGTTTCTCTGCTTTACCACCAACTCATTGCATCATATTCCCGATGCGGCGGTATGCTTAACCGGCTTGTTCATACTCACGTTGACGGGAGTTATTGAGACAAAGGAACTTAGTTCTGGTATCAGTTGGGACTTGGTTCTTTTTATCGGCACGGCGATGGGTTTTGGGTCAGTTTTTGCGGTGACCGGCGTATCGTCATGGATGTCCGGCATTTTAATCGGTGCTATTGCACCGATCAGCAGCAATCCCTGGGTGTTCGTTTATGTGGTGCTTTTCGTGATGTTTGTTTGGCGTTTTGTGGATATTGCAGTGTTTATTCCCACGATTGCCATCGTCAGTGCCATATCTCCGGAAGTGTTTTCTCAATATGGTATCAATCCACTGGTGTGGGTGCCGTTGCTCTGCATAGGGCAGAACGCATTTTTCCTCAGTTACACAAACATGTTCGCTCTAGTGGGAGAGGCGAATTTGGGAGATGAAGGATGGACGCCCGATCATTTAGCAAAATACGGTACCGTATATTTTGTGGTTGCTATGCTGGCGATGGTTGTGGCTGTTCCTTATTGGATCTCCATCGACATGTTCTGGTAATCATTCACAAATGCTTTTGCTCGTTGTATTGTCCCGGCGTGCGTAACCTAATAAATGACGCACGCCAGTCACATTGGGTGGCGGCATCACAATGCCGAAATTGTCCCTACCTTCCTCCGGCGATGAAAAATAGCCTGCTCCCAAAAACGATACCATTTGCTTTCTGCCTGCCGAAGGTCATGTAGTCTTCTTAGATTGATTCCTGCGGTGTTTTGGGCATAGTGTACACCTCCTGTTGTTGTTCTGGTCTGGATTCCACGTTAATGATAACATATTGATGGCTGGCTGTCCACATTTTTACGCGCGTTGGCGTCGAGTAGATAAAAATAGCAAAATAGTAGGTGATCAAACACAAAACGTGTTCTTTTGCGCGAAAAAGATCCACAATTTGCACGGCGCCCGGAAAATGCAGGTCGACCAAATGCCAACTCCATTTGGTGCTGTTGCCGATTGCGGCAATTCTTTCGCCGCGCCCCCATACCTCGACGCAACGCTTCCGCATAAAGCTGTCTATCGAAATAATCGGCTTGCTCTATTGATTGAATGAAGAAAAATATGTCATGCTGTCTTTATCACGCACAGGGTGTCCTTCATCGACGCTGATTAATTCTTCTTATGCATATACAGATTCCCAATAATGTTATATGAGCAGTGTGTTGCCTATGGCGTAACGTTGTTGTATAATGCTGTCGAGGTGAATGATTAGAATGGCTACAACTAAAGCATACTTGAATATCAAAATTGACAAAGGCGTAAAAGAGACCGCTGCGCAGATTTTGGAGTCCATGGGAATAGACCACACACTACCGCTATTTCTATGTTTTACAGACAAATAATCAAGGAGCGGCGTTTACCCTTCCGACCCGAATCTGCCCTCACTCTTGACGAGCAACTTCTCGCAACGATACGGAAAAGAACATTCCCGAAGTGCAACTTGAATGCGACGAAAACAGAAATCTTTTCGTTGACAAGGAAACGCACCTCCGAAGTCAACGACTGGCTGGCAACCGATGGATGACCATCGGTTGCTCGTAAACCATCAGATTTTCGCCAGGCGGCACGGCACCCGTTTATGCAAAGGCGTACCGAAATCGTTGCGCCGAGTGGTTTTGGTGAATTCATTGGCGCTGACGCCATAGGCAACGCCGTCATAAATCAGGCCAAACCCATGCTGAAGATAGACTGTGCCAGGACGAGCCCGTGGCGTTATTTCTACCGGCACCCGGCGCGCCGTGGCCTCCGTCGTGAGCAGCAGCGTCTCCCCATCGCTTACGCCCAGTTGCGCCGCGTCCTCGGCGCTGATATACAGGTTGCCGCATTTGCGCCCCTCATTCCAAGCCGGATTGCGCTGCAGGGTGTTGGCCACCGTCTCGTTGTGATAACCGGAACAAAGGATGAAGGGATAACCTTCGGGTGGAAGCAGTTCGCGTCGTTCCCGCTCTGGCGTAATATTGCGGATGGCTTCTTCCAGTTCTTCGACGTGAACGGCCAGTTTTTTATCCTCTGCCGCCAAATAGCGGAACTGATCTTCAGGCAGTTTGGAAAGCCACGCTCCGGATTCATTAGCGAGGATAAACCGGAATAAAACATCCAGTTTATTGTTTTCATCAAACTTCAGTCCCATCTCGCGGCAGCCGGCGTAAAATTCCGGGCTGGCTTTGCTGAGATTGAGGAAAAAGGTTGATTTGTTAAACCCGATAGCTTTGCCTAAGGTGCCGAGGATGGCGAAAGGAGTTTTGAGCGCCTGCTCCGGGTTTTCCGCCACATATTTTTTCAGAGCCGCGTTAAAAACATCGAAATTCCCGGTGGCCGCCGCTTCGTGCAGCCAAGCCGGGTATTCCGGCACAAAGCCCATGACCTCCGCCAAGCGGAAATAAATTTCGCTCGTCTCCGGAAGATCAGGAGCAGCCGGCTCCAACACCGGACCGCGCAGCTGGAAATAAAAATTCGGATAATCGAAGCTGAAGAAAGTGGCGTCCCAAGACTCTAAATATGCCTTGACGGGCAGGACATATTTGCAGCAGCGCGCGGTTTCGTCATAAAATATATTGACGGACACGGATAATTCCATCTCGCGAAGCGCCCGTTCCTGAGCCAAGGCGTCAGGGTAGGAGCGGGCCGGATTGCAGCCGCTTACGAATACCGCCCGAAGTCTCTCCGGATGATCGTTCAGTACTTCCTCCGGAAAAAAGGCCGGGGAAAAAATGCTCTGAATAGCGAACATATTGTTCACCACAGTACGCAGGGGCGGGCGTCCCGGCTTGCCCGTCCGGCGCGGCGCGGAAAGATTCATGGACGCGCTGACGTTTTGCCCGCCCGGAGTAAAAAAGCGCCCGCAAAGCATGAGCAGGAGATACTGCATGTAAATATTGATCCGCCCGTTGCGGTTCATAAAAATGCCCAGATCATGCCGGAGACAAGACTTGGTGACAGCAACCAGCCTAGTGACTTCACGCACGGTTTCATAGTCTAGGCCACATTCGGCGATAGCGGCGCGGGCATCAAAATTCTCAAACCACGGCCGCACCTGATCCCAGCCGGTCAAATGCTCAGCTATGAAAGCCTTGTTTTCCCAATTATTATCAATTAAAATGGAAATCATGGCCTTGATCAGGAGGGAATCTGCCCCCGGCCTGACCGAAAGATGAATATCCGCAATTTCCGCAGTTTCGGAGCGGCGGGGATCGATGACAATGAGCTTCCGGCCCGGGGATTTGGCAATTTCTTTCAGCACGAGGGGAGCACGGGGCATCTGGTGGCTGACCATGCCGTTCCAGCCCCAGACGATCAGGGTCTCCGCCTCCGTTATGTCGCTGAAGGTGGACATGTGCCGGCCAAATATCTTATTCTCCACCCAATAAAGATCCAAGAATTCCTGACCCGCCGGCGAATAATAATATCCCACGCCCAGAAGCCGGTTCAGAAGCATGCCGTAAGGGATTTCACAGTTGCCGCCGAAAGAACCGCCGCCGTAATAGGCAAAAGATT